>CADAIF010000068.1 GCA_902787905.1 uncultured Lachnospiraceae bacterium | reverse complement strand
CAGAATTTCTCGATTTTCTTTTCACGCTCTACGATGTTCTGATTCGTATTGACTTTCTGATACATGAAAATGACCTCCTGATAAAAAAAGCTTCCATTCCACAAATAGGAATGAAAGCGCACTTACAAAACCACCTATTGCGACATACCAACATATGCGTTCCCTGTAACGGAGGAAAACCGGCACAGCCTACACCTTATTCAGCCTGCAACTCAGAAGTGATATTCACAGCTGTACTACCGGTACCGGCTCGCACCCTCCGCCGGCTCTCTGGGACTTTCATACAGTGCTACTGTCTTCGTCATCGTTTTTTCTCACCATAGTATCATATTACAATGAAAGTCCCCTGTCAAGCCCGCGCATGCGTAAAAGTTCACACAAAGCACTTGTTTTTTCGTCTCATCCTTCTTATAATTAAATAAGATAACTAATTATATCTGACGCCGTTTAACTGATGAGAGGGGTTATTATGTACAGGGGAGACGATATCCTAAAAATCTTTGACAGCGAACTGAATCCGATTGGCACCGCCACCCGCGAGGAGGTTCATACCAAAGGCATTCTTCACCAGGTCGCCCATGTGTGGATGCTGCAGAAAACAAAGGATGATCTTTTTATCTTTTTCCAGAAGCGCAGCATGTCCAGGGACCTTTTTCCGGGCAAATACGACCTGATCCAGACAACCCATTTTGATCCCGAGGAAAGCTACGAGGACGGCATCATCCACAGTATGGCCTATTACAGCGGCTACCATCCCAAAAAAGAGGATATCATCCATCTGGGCAGCTGCCGCCAGCATATCGATGAGGGCGACTATCATGACAATGCCCTGGTCCAGGTCTTTGCCATCCGCATCAGCAAGGCCCTCTTTATCATGCCTGACACGGAGGATATCATCAAGACCCGTTATGAGGATTTCTGCCGTTTTGTCCACGGCGATCTGGAAAAGATCACGATCTATACACTGGACGATTCACCGCTGTGTGAAACTTCCCGGGACCAGTGGTGGATCCGCGGGGAGGAATTCACCGAGATCGTGGAACCTTATATTGAGTATAATAACTGACGCCGCAGAGCGTAAAAAAGGTGCTGTCACAAGTGGCAGCACCTTTTCTTTTTCAGTCATTGTCATCGTCGTCAACATCATCCGCGCCGCCGCTGAAAGGCAAAGCAAAAGACCGGGAAGAACCCGGCCTTTGCTATATTAGGATAGTTCAATTCTACGGTATCCGTTTTCTATTATATACGACCCTCTGAATTATTCAGCGATGTCAGCATACATGAAGTACCAGTAACCATATGGCGAGTGCCATGAGCCGGTGATCTTCGGGCTCTGCAGCCAGAAGTCATTGTAGTACGCGATCGGGATACAGCCAGCCTCTTCCATCAGGATATCTTCAGCAGTGTGAAGTGCCTTGGAACGCTCAGCGGGATCCAGAGTTGTTCTGGAAAGATCCATAGCTGCATCGTAGTCAGCATTGTTGAACTTACCATCGTTGTTGCCGTTGGTGGAGTAAAGCAGATCCAGCATGTTGGACGGATCGCTGTAGTCGCCTACCCAGCCGTTACGGGCAACATCGTACTCGCCGTTACGACGCATCGGAGTAAAGGAAGCCCACTCAACGGTCTTGACATCCAGCTGAATACCAAGCTCAGCCCATGCCTGCTGCAGATACTCAGCAACAACCTTGTGGTAACCGGAATCGTTGGTGGAGTATGTGATGGCCGGGAAGCCTTCACCATTCTCGTAACCGGCCTCTTTCATCAGCTCCTTAGCCTCAGCAAGGTTAGCTTCGAAGTTGTCATTGTCGATGTAGGGCTTGCCGCCGTTTGCGTTAGCCATGAACTCTGTGCCGTCTGTATCGATCCAGCCCGGGCCCATGAAGTTGCTGGCTGGGCTGTAAGTGCCCTGCATCAGAGTGCCGGCAACATAGTTACGGTCGATTGCCAGGCTGAGGGCTCTGCGGACTCTTGCATCCTGGAAGCACTCTTTATCGTTGTTCAGGTTGACATAGTAGGTACCGATGATCGGATCTACGAAGAACTCAGGATTACCGGAAAGAGACGGAATCTCCTCAGTCGGAACGTCTTTGATGAAAAGAACGGAACCGTTCTGGTAAGCACTGTAAGCAGCGTTGGCATCCTCGATCAGCTGGAATGTCAGCTTGTCAAGCTTGATAGCGTCAGCATCCCTGTAGTAGGGGTTCTTGCTGAATGTGATATGAGAACCGACTTCCCACTCGGTCATGTAGAACGGACCGTTGGAAACGTAGGTCTCAGGAGCTGTTGCCCAGGCATCGCCATTGGTTTCGATGGTTGCCTGCTGAACCGGGCTCAGAGTCGCGAAAGCGGCAAGGCTGCCGAAGTAGGAGCAGGGGGCTGTCAGCTCAACAACAAGTGTCTTGTCGTCCGGAGCGGAAACTCCCAGAGCGTCAAGATTGCCCTCGATGGCTTCGGAATAACCCTTAACCATACCAAGAACTGTCTCTGCGTAAGGTGCAGCAACCATGGGATCGCAGACTCTCTTCCAGCTGTAAACGAAATCGTTCGCTGTCAGATCTGTGCCGTCAGACCACTTCAGGCCGTCTCTCAGATGGAATGTCCATGTCAGACCATCCTCAGATGTCTCCCAGGACTCAGCCTGGCCGGGCTGCAGAACGCCGTCCTGATCAACGATCAGAAGGCACTCGAAAGCATGCAGAAGCATGTTGCCGCCATCAACAGCACTGTTCAGTGCCGGGTCGATGGTCTCGGGGTTCGGGCCGATCTGAACCTTCAGTTCCTTTTCGCCTGTGGACTCGCCTTCAGCAGCCGCCTCAGTCTCACCGGCTGCCTGGGTCTCTGCTGCCTGGGTCTCTGCCGCTTTAGTTTCAGTCTTGGCTGAGGAACCGCCGCCGCATGCTGCAAGACCGGCTACCATAGCACCTGCGAGCAGCAGAGGCAAAATTCTTTTCTTCATATTTGTCTCCTCCTTATGAAAAAAGATAAATGTGTATAAAACATTATGCTGCGCATAATTGTTTTTGAATTAATTGCACCTGTCCAGATGGTGGCAGGCCGCATAGTGGCCCGGCTCCACTTCTTTGAACTCCGGTGTTTCCATCGCGCACCGCTCGTCCGCGTAAGGACACCTGGTACGGAAACGGCAGCCTGACGGCGGATTCAGCGGACTGGGCACATCGCCCTCAAGGACGATACGCTTGCTCTTCCTGGCCGTGACCGGATCCGCGATCGGGATAGCCGAGATCAGACTCTTGGTATAAGGATGCAGACTATGCATGGTCAGCTCATAGCTGTCCGCCAGCTCCACCAGCTTACCCAGATACATAACGCCGATACGGTTGGAGATATGCTTGACCACCGACAGGTCATGGGCGATAAACAGATAGGTCAGGCCCATGCTCTCCTGCAGATCCTCAAACATATTGATGACCTGAGCCTGGATGGAAACATCCAGAGCGGAGATCGGCTCGTCACAGACGATAAACTCGGGATCCACCGCCAGGGCTCTGGCGATACCGACACGCTGACGCTGGCCGCCGGAGAACTCATGAGGATAACGGTTGGCATGCTCAGAATTCAGGCCGACCCTGCGGAGCAGGTCGATGATCCTGTCATAACGTTCCTTGCTGCCTGAAGCCAGATGATGGATATCAATAGGCTCACCTACGATATCACCGACCGTCATACGGGGGTCCAGGCTGGCGTAGGGATCCTGGAAAACGATCTGCATCTTTTTACGATAGGGCAGCATATTGACCGCGATCTTCTTTTCCTTGTCGAAAAGCACATCGCCGTCATAGATGATCCTGCCGTCCGTCGGCTCATAAAGCCGGAGCAGGGTACGGCCGGTCGTTGTCTTGCCGCAGCCGGACTCGCCTACCAGGCCGAGGGTCTCGCCCCTGTTGATGAAGAAATTGACATCATCCACAGCCTGGACATATCTTTTATTCTTACCCCAGCCGCCTGCAGGGAAATACTGCTGCAGGTGCTGGACTTCTACTAATCTCTCACTCATGCGCGGGCCTCACTTTCCATCTGTTCTTTCTGATTCATCCAGCACTGTGTATAATGAACATCCGAAATGTTCGTCACAGGCGGCATTTCACGCAGACAGATCTTCATGCAGTTCCCGCACCTGGGGGCGAAAGGACAGCCCTTCGGCGGATTCAGCATATCCACGGGTGTACCTTCGATCGGCACCAGACGCTCATGCTCCCTGGCATCCAGTCTGGGAATACTTTTTAAAAGGCCCTTGGTATACTCATGCTTCGGGTTATAGAAGATATCATCCGTCGTACCGTACTCCACGATGTGGCCGGCGTACATGACGGCGATCTTTTCACACATATTGGCCACGATACCCAGATCATGGGTGATCATGATGATGGCCATACCCAGCTTATTCTTCAGCTCGATCATAAGCTCAAGGATCTGGGCCTGGATCGTCACATCCAGAGCCGTGGTGGGCTCGTCCGCAATCAGCAGCTTGGGCTCACAGGCCAGGGCAATAGCGATCATGACACGCTGACGCATACCGCCGGACAGCTCATGAGGATACTGTTTCAGACGCTTCTCCGGCTCATTGATGCCGACCAGCTCCAGAAGCTCCCGGGCACGCTCATGGGCCTGGGACTTGTTTTTATCGGTATGGAGAAGGATGACCTCCTCGATCTGGTTGCCGATGGTATACACCGGATTCAGACTGGTCATGGGATCCTGGAAAATGATGGAAACCTCATTACCGCGGATCTTACGAAATTCCTTCTCGGTCATATCATTGATATGATGGCCGTTAAACTCCAGTGTACCGCCGATCAGACGGCCCGGATAAGCTGTCAGGCCCATCAGACTGTAGGCTGTAACGGACTTGCCGGAACCGGACTCGCCGACGATACCCAGGACTTCTCCCTGGTTCAGATGGATAGATACATCATTCAGTGCCTTAACCTCACCTGCCGGTGTAAAGAAGGAAAGGCGCTCGTGCTGAATGTCAACAAGATATTCACTCATTTCGGCTTCCTCCTTTAGTTTTTCAGCTTCGGATCGAAGGCATCACGCAGACCGTCACCCAGCAGGTTGAAGCTGAGGATGATCAGGGAGATGACCGCCGCCGGGATAAACAGCAGATACGGATAAGTATTCAGACCATTGATGGCGTCACTGGCCAGAGAGCCCAGAGACGGCATAGGCACCGCAACACCCAGACCCAGGAAACTCAGAAAGCTCTCCGTGAAGATGGAGGACGGGATCTGCAGGGTCGTGGTGACGATCAGGGTACCGATACAGTTGGTCAGAAGATGCTTTTTGATGATACGGCTGCTGGAGGCGCCAAGGGCCCTGGCCGCCGTGACATACTCACTTTCCTTTAACATAAGGATCTGGCTTCGGACCATACGGGCCATACCTACCCAGTAAAGCAAAGCGAACACGATGAAGATACTGATCAGGTTCTCGCCGACGATACGTACCCAGCCGAAGCCCGGCGCTGCGGCCAGAGCTGACAGGGGTGCCTTCAGGGCGAAGGACAGAAGGACGATCAGCAGAACATCCGGGATCGTATAAATGATATCGACGATACGCATCATGATCAGGTCGACCCAGCCGCCGGCGAAAGCGGCGATGGCGCCGTAGATGGAGCCGATGACCAGAATGATGACGGCCGCGATCAGACCGACCAGCAGGGAGATACGTGTACCCATCATGACACGGATGGCGTAATCACGGCCCATTTTGTCGGTACCGAAGATATGCGGGAAAACCTTTTCGCCCGCGTCGATCCTGGCCAGCTCATCCGCGGAATACTGCATGGGGGCCAGGTTGTTGGCGCCGAAGATCTGATCCTTATAAGTGTAAGGATAGAAGGACGGCACGATAAAGGCAAAGATCATAATGATCAGGATGACCACAATACAGACCATAGCCACCTTGTTCTTGCGCACACGCCTGAAGCCGTCTTTCCAGAAGCTGACGCTTTCACGCATGACAACAAGGCTCTCTTTTTCCTCCTCTGAAGCCGGGAGGAAATCATCAGGACTTAGTTTCATCTGGAAACTGAGCGGATTTTTTTTCATATCCATTTGTCTTTCCTCCGTTATTTCAGGGTGATACGCGGATCGACCAGCTTGTAGACGATATCCACGACAACATTCATGATGATCATAAAGGTCGCCAGGAAGATGGTCGTACCCATGATCATGGTGTAATCACGGCCGTTGATTGCCTTGATGAACTCACCGCCCAGACCCGGGATGGTGAAGATTTTCTCAACAATAAAGCTGCCCGTCAGGGTATAGGCGATCATAGGCCCAAGGTAGGTGATGATCGGCAGGATGGCATTTCTCATGGCATGCTTGAACAGGGCGACCTTCTGGGAAAGACCCTTCGCCTTGGCTGTTCTCATATAATCCTGACCCAGCACATCCAGCATGGAGGAACGCATAAGCCTCATGATGTAAGATGTGGGATAGGCCGCCAGAGCGCACACCGGCATGACATAGCCCTTCCAGCCCTCAAGGCCCAGCGTCGGCAGCCATTTCAGCCTGACACCGAACGCGTACATTAAAAGCGTACAGATGACAAAGCTTGGCACAGCGATACCGCACGTGGCTATGACACTGAAAAGGCTGTCCACAAAGGTGCCTCGTTTATAAGCCGCCAGAATACCCAGCGGAACGCCCAGACAGAGCGACAGAACAACCGCGATGCCGCCCACCCTGGCCGATACCGGGAATTTGGTGGTGATGATTTCCATGACTGTACGGCCCCTCTGCTTCAGGCTGTCGCCGAAGTCGCCGTGAGCCGCGTCTAAAATGTAAGTGAAATACCGTTCGGACATTGGCTTGTCAAGACCATACTTGGCCTCGAGAGCTGCCGTTGCCGCAGGACTGATCGCCTTCTCTGAGAGGAACGGTCCGCCCGGGACCAGGTTCATCAGGAAGAAGGTGATGGTTGCAACCGCCCAGATGGTTACAAGTGCCAGGACGATTCGTTTTAGAATGTACTTGCCCAACTCTCTCTCTCCTATCTCTATACTCCTATGCTTTGAACGTTTTATTCCTTCTTTTTAATGCTCAAAAAGCGTCCCGATTTGATAGTCCGGACGCCTCTTCATTCCCTAATTTGAATACAAGTTCGGTCTTTGAGTCAATATTAAGAAAAAAAATACAACATTCTTTTACTATTATAGCCTCAAACTCACTGTACGTCAATATTGGAATCGTTTCTTACAGACAGCAAAAAAGGCCTCCCGAACGATCAAAAAACTGTTCGAAAAGCCTCTTTTTAACCAACCTCCTACAAACTCAGGACGACGCCGACAACGCCGGCCGCAAGAATGTAAAGGATCGGATGACGGTCTGTCTTCTTATATATAATATAGAGGATAATGCCGAAGATGATGGCTGTGATGTTGAAAAGATCGGTCAGTCTGCCCGACTGACTGTAAAGGTCCCTGTTCAGGAAGGCGATCTGGGCCACCCGGAGGCAGGCGATCGCGATCAGAGCCGCGGAGGCCGCCCGAAGGCCGTACATGGCAAACTGGACATACCGGTTGGTCTTGAACTTATCCAGAATATTGGCCACGATCAGAATGATAATGACCGAGGGCGTGACCAGGCCGAGGACCGCGATCAGGGCGCCGGGGATCCCCGCAATGGTAAAGCCGGTGAAGGTCGCCATATTGACACCCATGGGACCGGGCGTGGATTCGGAAACAGCCACCATGTTGGCGATGTCATGGATGGTAAACCAGCCGGTCTTCGCCTGCATTTCATACAGGAAGGGAAGGGTCGCCAGTCCACCGCCGATAGTGAAAAGACCGGTCTTGAAAAATTCCCAGTAGAGCTGTAAAAAGATCATTTCACCGCGCCTCCCTTCTCTTTACTCACACCGAGCACCTTGATCAGGATGCCCACGATCCCGGCTGCGATGACCCAGGCAAAGGTGGGGATGTCCGTAAAAAGGGCGCCGGCCATGATCGCGATAAAAATGACGACGGCCGCCGCGTCCACCAGTGATTTTTTGGCCAGCTTGATCACGGCGTTCAGGACCAGGACCACAACGCAGACCCGGATGCCCGCCAGGGCATGTGCAACCCAGGGAATGTCGGAAAAATTATTGACAAAGGCGGTGATGATCATGATGATCACCAGAGACGGAAAAATCACGCCGGCCGTGGCAACCAGAGCGCCGGCAAGTCCCTTTTGCTTACGCCCCACAAAGGTGGCCGTATTGACGGCGATAATGCCGGGGGTGCACTGGCCCACAGCGTAATAATCCATCAGGTCCTCTTCCGTCGCCCAGTGTTTACTCTCAACGACTTCCTTCTGCAGCATCGGCAGCATGGCGTATCCGCCGCCGAAGGTGAAGGCGCCGACCCGGGCGAAGGCCACGAATAATTCGATCAGTTCTTTCATAGCTTTATTGCCTCTCCTCAAGTTTTTTGCTTCTCCATCTTAGCATAGACAGATTCATATGTATAATATATAATTAAAATATAATTTATACTGTTTAGCAATATATAAGGAGAACTGATCTATGACCCTGCGACAGTTGGAGTACCTGATCGCCGTAGCAGACAGCGGAAGCTTCTCTGCCGCGGCTGAAAACCTGCATATTTCCCAGCCGCCTTTAAGTACACAGATCCGAAATCTGGAGGAAGAACTGGGTGTCATCCTCTTTGAACGGAATACGCGTTATATTAGACTAACCGATACGGGCCGCAACCTGTGCGAGCGGGCCAGGCAGATCCTGGACCTCTGTGAAGAAGCCCGGGAGGAAACCAGAAATCCGGACCAGACCCTGAAAGGGCGCCTGATCATCGGCGCCATTTCCTCCTGCGGCACCCTGCTGGCAGGCCCGGAACTGGCTCGTTTTACGAGGGATCACCCCAATGTCACCTTTGAGTTAGTCGAAGGAAACACCCTGATCCTGCTTGATAAACTGCGCAAAAGAGAGCTGGATCTGACCTTTGTCAGGACCCCCTTTGACCCTGAAGGTCTGGACATCCACCCCATCCGAAGGGAGCCTCTCTGTGCAGTCGCGACACCGATTGTCATGAGTGGCCAGGGGTCAGTTAGTCTATCTAAACTCTCTTCCTACCCCCTGATCTTCTATCGCCGCTATGAAGCCCTCTTTCGCAATGCTTTCAGCGAAGAAGGCCTGACGCCGCGGGTCCGCTGCATCAATGACGACGCCAGAACAACCCTCATGTGGGCTTGCGCCGGCCTGGGCGTGGGTCTTCTTCCCCGGTCGATCATCGATTCCACGGACCGCAGGGACCTGGTCATCCGCCCCATCGACCATGCCGGCTTCAGTACGGAGGTCGCCATTGCCTGCCGCAAGGGCCAGTATCTGCCGCCGGCGGCCAAAGCCTTTATCCATTATTTCGAAAACGGGGCCGGCAGGTTAGCCTGACTAACCGCAAGCCGCAAAAAAGAGAGCCGCATCAGGATCAGCTCCCTGGCGGCTCTCTTTCTATATAAAACTGACTTAGCCTTCTACATGCTCCGAGTAGGCAGTCAGGCCATTGTCATCCGCGTCGATATGGACAATATCAC
>CADAIF010000067.1 GCA_902787905.1 uncultured Lachnospiraceae bacterium | reverse complement strand
GAAATAGGAATCATGGGAATACTTGGGACCGTCCTCCCAGAGAACGGCAATGATCTCCTGAATGGCACACATGGCCCCCTTGCGGTCGATCAGATAGGCAAACATCTCCTTGGTCTTCTCGTAATGGAAATGGATGGGCTCCTCCCCGTGATAGACCTCGAAATTGCCGAAGGTCCGCACCCGGATCGGGTGCTCCTGGGCCTTTTTGCTTGCCGGTACCTCTCTGACCCGGAGATTCTCCAGCTCCTGCCGGACCTTGTCCGCCGTCACAGGCTTTAAGATATAGCCGCTGGCCCGGAGGAGGATAGCCTCCGGGGCATACTGACTGTAGCCCGTGGTAAAGATAATGTTCAGATTCGGATTGATCTCCTTAAAACGTCTGGCCGCCTCCATGCCGCTGATCTCCTGCATCTCAATATCCAGGAAGACCACATCCGGCGTCAGCTGGGCAGCGATCTTCAAGGCCTCAAGGACATCGGTGGTCCCGTAGACCCGCTCCTGCGGCGCTGCCTTTTTCAGTGCGCTCAGCAGACCTTCCAGTGCAATTTCTTCATCATCTATTGCATAAATGATCACCTGTCTACCTCCAAAAGTCTCACGCTTTCAGGCACATGCCGGGGAATACTGATCACAGCCCGGGTGCCCTTACCCTTTTCGCTCTCCACCTGCAGCGTCCCGCCGCACAGCATCCCGATGCGCTCACGCACGTTGTTGATGCCGATGTGGATCCTGCCGTCGTGAGCGATCTCCTCCGGATCAAAGCCCACGCCGTCATCCTCTATGCGGATCTCCGTCCGCTCATCCTTCCCGCTGCCGGCCCGGCACACAGAGATGGCCACCGTACCGCCCTGCCGCCGCTTGGTCACGCCGTGCTTGACCGCATTCTCCACGATAGGCTGCACCGTCAGGGGCGGCAGCATGCAGTTGACCGGATCCAGCTGCCAGACCACATTCAGACGGTCACGAAAACGGATCTTCTCCAGTTCCAGATAGGTCCGCACATGCTTCATCTCCTGATCCAGCGTGATCAGACCCACATTCTGCATGCCGTCCAGATTGCTGCGGAGATAATCCGAAAAAAGACCGATGCATCTCTGGGCCAGCTCCGGATCCTTCTCGCACAGGACATAGATCGTATTCAGTTCATTATAGATAAAATGGGGCTGGATCTGGCTCACCGCAATCCGAAGCCGGTCCTCCGCCGACTGCTGCAGCTGGCTGCGCAGCTGTATGGACCGTTCCAGATAATAGAAGGTAAACAGGATCAGACAGCTGATGGTCAGACTGGCCGGCATGGTCATATAGCGGCCCAGCCCGCTGTTTCTGGTCAGCGAATGCAGACCGGGGATCAGGAGGAAGCTCAGAAGCTTAAAGAACTCAAAGTTTCCCAGGGCCTTCCTGTAGTATAGAAAGACAGCGATGATCAGAAGAATAGGATACCAGGCCAGGATGTTGCCCAGAAGATAGTAGGGGCCGAGCTCACGCCCCTCCGGGGTCAGCACGTAAAACCAGCCTCTGACGTAGCCCACGCCTTCCATCAGAACCAGGCCGATGACAACCGCAAGGGCATGCCTGTCCAGCCAGCGGGGTACCTGCGTCTTCTGACTGATCCGGTTTGCTGCATACCTGTAAAAGCTGTAATGGATACTGTAGTAGGCAGCCAGATAAAGCAGCTGAAAAAAAGCCACCAGCGCCATCTGTCCGGGGAACTCCCCCTCCAGCAGGGCACCGGTCTGCAGCATATGGGCCAGCAGCATGATCGCATTCTCAGCCAGAAGCTGTTCCAGGCCCGGTCTCCGAAAGGCCGTGATCATGTTGATCCTGTAGCACCCCCAGGCCAGAAGGCCCGTGATGAGCAGGGCATTGATATCTGTGACCAGCTGCGCATATCCCATGGTTTCCTCTACCTCGACATCACAACAGAAAACGTCTATAAATGTACCTGTTCATTTTACACTAACACGCAAACAACGTCCAGTATGTACTGCATTTTATTTCCCGACGCCCTTCTGCATCTATTTCCTGACGCAGCGCACCGCGCACCTGGTCTGACCGCCTGTATTACAGGTAAAAAGAGTCAGATCCCAGTCCGCCTTGCTGCCGGAATTCTTGTCATTCATGATCATCTCATCCACATCTGTGGGCTGAACTGTCTCCCGGTTGCTCACCACATATTCATAGACGATGCCGTCCACCGTGATAAATTCCACGTCCGCCCCGATATCAATGTACTTGATAGGGCTGAAATGGCTGATGTAGTTGTGGGCGCAGATGACCATGTCATCCAGCTTATAGCTGCCGGTAAAACGGCAGGGACTGATCTTGAGCCGGGTATAATCCCACTCGGCCATGACCGGCAGAGAGAGGTTAAGGCTGGGAATATTGATCCGCCCGATATACTCATAGCCGTCGATCATCTTCGTGGGCAGCTCATAATCCGCCGCGGAAGCCACCGGGGGTGCCGGCGCCGCGGCCTCCAGATCCTCCGGGATCATATCCGACAGCTGATCCAGAATCTCTCTGGACTCCGCCTCAGCCCTGCGGCTGTCCCAGACATTGTAGGCCGTCAGTCCCGCGGCCCCGCAGATGAGCAAAAGCCCCAGAAGAATCATGAGAATACTTTTTATACCGCGGGGCTTTTTCTCTCTACTGCTCATTTTCCTTTCATCCTTTCAGCCCGGTCCTCATCTTCCTGAGTGCCAGCAGGGCTGCCGCCACGGCCAGCAGGCAGATGCCCGGGATCACCAGGGTGCCTGTACCGACACCGCCGGCCTCAGGCAGGACCACGCCATTATCATTCATCAGCTTCAGAACCCACTGTTCATCCGCATTTGCATAGTACATCTTGTCACTTCCGACCTTGGTCTCGCCGATATAGGCTTCCGCCAGGACCGTATCGTGGGTACCGCTTTCATCGACCGTTGTGGTCACTGTCACCAGGATCCTGACCGGCGCCAGGGTCTTGAAACCGACCGGCGCAGAGGTCTCCACCAGGTAATAGGTGCCCGGTTTCAGATTCTCCACAGAGATCTCGGCGATCTGACTCTGGCCGCTGCCCTTAAGGACAGACTTCAGGCCGCTCTTTACCAGGTTCTCCGCGTTGGCCGCATCTGCCGCCGGAGTGCCGGAGGCATCGTAAGCATCCTTATACAGGCTGAACTCGGCATCCTTCAGCGGTTTGCCGTTCTGGTCTGTCTTCAGAAGCTGAACCTTCGCGTTAAAGACCTGGATCACCGGATGCGGATATTCTTTACTTTCATCCGTGTCATTGTGCGTATAGGTCACCACGGCCTCGGTATTGGGGCGGAAGCCCTCCTTGCCGCTGCTGGTGGCGTTGGCCGGATCCGTTCCCAGATAATCTGTGTCCGGATCACCGGTGATCACATGCGGCTGACTGTCTTCACCTGTCTCGGTGTCATAGCCGGAAGCCGCGTAGGTCGTATAAGCCGTATCCGTGGTCTTCACGTCAAAGGACAGGGTGTAGGTGATATCCTGTCTGGCCTCATAGTCCGGGTTAAAGGTGGCTGTCACCGTCTTCGTGCCCTTGTTGTAGCTGACACTCTGAAGGATCTGCACGCCGTCATCGGTCTGATTACTGGCTGCGACTAATGCCCCGTTTTCATACAGGGTGATGGTCTCATCCGGATCCGCCGGATCGGTCATCGTCACCTTCACGCCCGCAGCCCTCAGAATAGCTGCCGCGTCAGCCTCATCTTCATCCAGGCCGTACAGGTCTACATACTGACTGAGTTTATCCTGGATCTTCAGGTTCTTATAGGTATCTCCCACGCCGACGATGCTGCTCAGCCTGTTTTTCAGCTTCTCCGCCGCGTCATTGCCGTCCGCGATCGTCATATAATTGGTCTCGGACATATCTTTGCCGTAGGCTGCCTCAAGCATATCCTTCAGCAGCTGCTGGCCGGCCTGAGCCTGTATGGAGTTACCGAAGCCGATGGTGTAAAAATCGATATTCTCACCAAAGGTATAGGCTTTCTCCGCAGAGTCGGGAAGGGTCTCGCCCGTCACATCACTGACAAAGTTCTCAAACTGTGCCAGCGTCTGCGTGGGACAGCCGCCGCTCCAGTCAGGCCAGTAATAGCTTCCGTCCATTTCATCTGCGCCGGCTAAAGTGCCTTCACAGGGAATGTAAAGGGTCGGAATATCGTCACTGATAAAGATGACGACCTTCTTCCTGCCATCGCTCTTCACACTGTCATTAAACAGGAACTGCTCCGCACGCCACAGACCAGCCGTGTAATCCGTCAGGATAGAATCCCCTTCATTAGGAAGATCTACCTGGGCCGCCTGTCTGCCAAAGCCTCCCTGATCCGCGGAAAGGATCTCACTGTCTGCCAGGCCGGCATTCGGCTGCTGATAACCTCTCCATGGGCCGGGTGTGACATAGGGGTAACAGAAAGCGGTTCTGTAGTTAATACCCGGTGCGCCCTTAAAGCCGACCGCCGCCCAGCGGTTATTATCGTTCATGTTCAGGAACCGGGCGATCACGCCGTTATCACCGTTCAAGGCACTCATGACCGCCGGCGCCCTGTCCGCGTTGCCGCCGTAGGCCGGATTGTTCATGCTGCCGGAGTGATCAATGACAAAGAGCAGATCCACGCCCTCCGGTTCCTGGAGACTGTTGATCTTGTAGTCCAGGTAGAGCCGGTAAAGGTCTGTCAGATCATCCTCTTCATCAATATCCGTATCCGCATTCGGCCTGCCATCACGCAGGGCATCGATCCGCTTATGATACTCCACTTCCGGAGACGGCAGATCGGGATTATCCTCACTGATCGGTGTATTGATGATCTTAAACTCGGTAATATCTCTCTTGTACAGTGCCAGGCCGGTGGTCGTCTCATCCGCATCGCCCACCTGCTCCAGTGTATAGTCACCTTCTGCATCCGGTACCGGTACACGGCTGAACCTGTAGCTGTAATCATTGTCCGGCTTCAGTTCCACCACAAGGGCGCTGCTGCCAAACTCGGCATTGCCGTTCTCGTCCAGGCCGGTAAAGTACTTCCCTTCCTTGTTCTTCAGCCTGACCCGGATGACCTCATCATGGGTCTCGGCATCCGGCCAGAGCTTGACGGCGTCATAGTTGCACTTATCTGACAGGACGGGCACCACCGTGGAGGTGTAGCCGCTGACACTTGTGGCCTCTGTCACCGTATAGACAATATCTTTACCCTCCGGCGTCACCGCGGGCAGATGCTCAATCTTGGTTTTCCAGTCATTGCCCGAATTTAAGGTAAATTCCTTGTCATTGCTCGTACTGTTCCCGTTCTTCTTAAGCGCCTCTACCAGATAGGTCTCGCCGTTTTCGCCCTCAGTATAAGCCTTGGCGTCCACCGTAAATTTGATGGCATCCGCGGAATGGTCTTCATCGTCCGCCCATTCCTTCTCCACCTCAAGGTTCTTCTCCTTCAGGGTGTTATTGTAAGCCACCAGACTGGTATCGGAAACAGTATAAGGATGGGTCTGGTCGGTGGACCAGCCGTTCTCATCCTCTGTCAGACTGATCTCTTCCTCGTGGCTGACCGCGTTCTCATCTGTATAAATACGCTCAGAACGCGGATCCTCAAACTGATCCATCACGTCTGTTTTCTTCTCCACCACATAGAAGGTGTCCGATTTACTCAGACCGAAGATGGTCAGGGTCTGACCCGGTTTCAGGGAAACCTTGCCGTCAGTGATGGTAAAGTCTTCATTACCTTCTTTGACCGTGCCGTCAGCTTCCGTGATCAGGGTATCATTGCCGTTATAAAGCTCATCGTTGACATAGACCTCGAAATCGAAGGTCTCATCCTTATATTTTTCCTTCTCCGCCTCAGTCAGACCGTTCAGCTTTTTGGTCAGAGAGAAGGTCTTCTGCGTGAGCAGGTTGAATTTGATGGCACAGTTGGAGTCACAGCCGCCGCGCTCCAGATAGAAGAAGTCCAGGGTATGCTCCGAGAACTTGGTCTTGTCAAAATGCTTCTGCTGATCTGCAGGTCTGCCCACATTGTAGGCGTCGAACATGGCGTCAATGGTCGTGCTCTTGCTGGAGACATACTCATTGCCGTTATTGCCGTATTCGTAGATGGTCACAGCGCCCGTGGCGAAATTAATGATGCCGCGGATAGGCTGATGCACGCCGCCCAGATCCAGAACCAGGACACCGTCTACGAATACCCAGACGTCATCATCACCTGAGAACTCAAAGATCATGTCATTCTTCCGGTCTGTATCCGGCACCTTCACCAGACCGTCCTTGGGGTAGATGAAAGAAGTGCTTAAGGTCATACCGAACTGATGGTCATAAACGGAGCCAGCCGGTCCCTTTTCCTCTTTTTTGTCCGGCTGATAGTTGTCAAAGGGGAAGAAACCGATCTTATCCTTCTTTGTTTCCACGCCCGTGCTGCTGGCGCCCTTATTGTAGGTCCGGTCGTAAAGGATCAGCTCATTACCCTGCATGCGGGCATAGTTATTCTCACTGTCGTAGTAGTAATAGCCTTCCGCGTCTTTCCTTAAAAGACCCTGGAGTCCGCTGTTATTTTCACCGGTGTAAGCGGTCTTGGCATTGGCGATATTGGCATCATCAAACAGATACTGAAGACTGCCCCCACTATTTCTGTCTGTGTTGGTGACCCGCTTATCAGATGTCAGGACCGGATAACCGGACGCGTTTAGGCCACGTTCCACGATGCCCTGATAAACATAACCGCTGTAGTAACCCGGGCCATTCGGCGCTCTGCCGGTGAAGTTGTTAAAGCCTTCCTGGTTTTCCAGACCTGATCCTGAAAACAGAAGAGAGCGCCCATTATTGATACCGCTGCCGGCACGCAGGGCCGTCCCGTTGGTCTGAGAGCCCCAGACATCATCGATGTCCCGGGTGGCATTGTTATACCAGACTTTACCCTCATAATCAAACATCTTCAGGACGATGCCGTCGGACTTGATATCCCAGGTGCCTACCGTACCCGGCATCTGCGTGGGCCTGTTCGGATCCATCAGGGTCATCCAGCTCGTGTTATTCGTGCTGTTGCTGACACCAAAATAAGAATTGTTCCAGCCATTATCGATGTTGGTCAGAAAACCGCTCAGGCCGTTCTGCTGATTGGAGATCCGGTACTGGCCATTGCCGGTATTGTATTCCACCTTCAGGGGAGAGGCTTCCTCGATGCTATCTACCAGGGTCACTCCGCGGCTGCCGTCATTCTGATTTGTACCGGAGATCTTCATATACTTCCCGGTACTTTCATTGTAAAGATAATAACCGCCCCTGTTATATGTGCCGGAAGGATCTTCCGGGAAGGCCTTGGCATCATAAACGAACTTCCACTGCACCAGGGCATCACTTGCAATGCTGTTGCGCCTGAGGAAGGTATAACCGCCGTTCGTCATCTCCTGGGCACGGACGGCATAATCGCCATTGGTAATGACATAGGTCTGTCCGTCCAGGCCCAGCGGATCGGCCGCCTGATTATCCGTCACCTTCACGGTAAAGACTTCTCCGTCCTTCATGGTGACTGTCAGGGTCTCCTCACTGGTAAAGGGCTTCAGGCTGATCAGGGCCCAGTCCCCGGCCGGGACGACCTGGGCATTAATGGCCTCGATCCTGCTTTCTTCAAGCTCGGCGCTGTAGGTGACCTTCAGATGATTGGCTTCCTTCAGCTGACCGACAGTAATATCTTCCTCCGCCTTTCCGGCCCAGATCAGGGACGGATCGGAAAAGCTGATCTGATCAATGTTCCGGACGAAGGCTGCCACATCATCTCCGCCAAGAGACAGGGCTTCAGCCAGAGTCCTGAAGGAGATCCAGCCGCCGCCGGGCAGGGTGAAGGCATAAACCTTACCATCCACCTCATAGGCAAAGTCCACCGTATAGACCACGCCGTAGACGGAGAAATGATCCGCCTCAAAGGCCACATTCACTTCATTCTCACTGTCACTTATGCAGTCCACAGCCTCGGCCTCATCGCCGAAATGGACCACCTGAACGTCGCTGATACTTGCCGGTCTTTCGGCCTGCGCCACACTGATCCTGACCATGACGCCCGCTTCCGGGGTGATCTCTTGGCCTTCACTGTCCGCAAAGCTGATATCAAAGAACCTGGCGTCTGTCTGAACCTGACTCAGATCCATATCCAGAAGTTCCTCGGACTGCTGAATATACCTGTTTAAATCTCTCTTCTTTGTGACCTCACTGACGGAAAGCGTCACATCCTCCGGGAAGGCAGCGGCTGCCGTGTAATCCACGGTCACCGTATAATCCTCGCCCTCAGCGCGCAGGGTACCGATCACGGTATCTGTTTCTGTTTCTGTCTCAGTCTCAGTCTCTGTTTCGACTTCGGTCTCCGTCTCAGTGACAGCTTCTGTTTCTGTCTCAGTCTCTGTCTCTGTTTCTGTCTCGCTTTCAGTTTCGGACTGCGCCTCTGTCTCAGCGGCTGCTGCCACGATCTC
>CADAIF010000066.1 GCA_902787905.1 uncultured Lachnospiraceae bacterium | reverse complement strand
TCTCTTCCGCATAGGCCTTCAGCATGGCAAAAAGCGCGTCATTGGAATAATCCTCCTGAGCTTCCAGCTTCGGCAGGACAGCCTCAAGGATCTCCAGAGAATTCTCCAGATTCGTCTTATTCTTCTTATGGACATACATCTGGATATCGTAATCCGGCACAGCCTGGATAAAATCAATCTGGTCCCGGATATCCGGCCAGATTTCGATACGGGTCTTGACCATGGCCGCCAGCTTCTCGAAGTTGACATCCCTGGTGACCACTTCCTTCATGATAGGCAGGGCCTTCTCATAGAAAGTATCAAAATCCATCATCTTCATATATTCGCCGTTCATCCAGCGGAGCTTACCCATATCGAAGACGGCCGGCGCCTTGCCGATATGATGGTAGTCAAAGGCCTCCACCAGCTCCTGCAGGGAGAAGATCTCATTATTGCCCTCCGGACTCCAGCCCAGAAGCGCCACATAATTGACAATGGCCTCGGTCAGGAAGCCCTGCTCCAGAAGGTCTTCAAAGGAAGAATGACCGCTGCGCTTACTCAGCTTCTTATGCTCCTCATTGGTGATCAGCGGACAGTGGACATAGACCGGCACCTCCCAGCCAAAGGCATCATACAGCCTGTTGTACTTGGGTGAGGAAGACAGATACTCATTGCCGCGGACCACATGGGTGATCCCCATCAGATGGTCATCCACAACGTTCGCGAAATTATAGGTGGGGAAACCGTCAGACTTGATCAGGATCATGTCGTCCAGTTCCTCATTGGGTACGGAAATCTCACCGTAAATATCATCCATAAAGGAAGTGGTTCCTTCCAGCGGATTATTCTGACGGATAACATAGGGCTCCCCCGCTGCCAGACGCGCCTCGATCTCCTCCTTAGGCAGATGCAGACAATGCTTGTCGTAACGGAAGATTTCCTTACCGTTCACAACGGTATGCAGGCTGGCCAGGCGCTCCTCATTACAGAAACAGTAATAAGCCTCACCCTTGTCGATCAGCTTTTTGGCGTACTCCAGGTAGATACCCTGAGCCTGACGCTCACTCTGGATATAGGGGCCGACACCGCCGTCCTTGTCCGGACCTTCATCATGGATCAGGCCGGTGGCCTCCAGGGTCCTGTTGATGATGTCCACAGCGCCTTCCATTTCACGCTCCTGGTCCGTATCCTCGATCCTCAATAAGAAATCGCCGCCCGCATGCTTGGCGATCAGGTAAGCATAAAGGGCTGTCCTTAAATTGCCGACATGCATTCTTCCTGTGGGGCTTGGCGCAAACCTTGTTCTGACTCTCTTTTCCATAACAATTCTCCTATAAGATATGATTACATCTGCCTGACAGCCTTTTTGACCGGCGGGATGACGTATTTCGAAATAATACCGATCAGAAGACCGGTGATGAGACCGGCAATGATGAGCACCGGCACATAAAAAAACAGATTCAAATTTTCAACGATCAGGACCGCTGCCAGCAGCTGACCGATATTGTGGGTGACGCCGCCGGCCACGCTGACGCCGATCACCGAAAAGCCTTCATTCCTCCTGAGCAGGGCCATGACCGCGAAGCTGATCAGACCCCCTGCCAGACTGTAAAGCAAGGCGGCCAGAGAGCCGAAGGTAAATGCGATCAGAAGGATCCTGACCATGGAGATCAGAAAAGCGGACCGCGTATCCAGAAGATAAAGGGCGCAGACCACGACCAGATTGGCCAGACCCAGTTTGACGCCGGGCAGACCGAAGTTGAAGGGGATCAGGGTTTCCAGATAGCTTAAGATCATGGCCAGGGCCACCAGCAAAGCCGAAACCGTCAGTTTTTTAGTCATTCCTTGCCTCCTAAAAGCACCGGTTACCGGGTGGTCACATCCACATCCGATGTGTCGCCGCCGACGATCTCCACCACCAGCTTGTGGGGGAGACAGACGATGGTCTCATGATCATAACGGATGATGGCATGATCCACGCAGATCTTGTCCGGGCAGTCCGCCTCGGTAACATCCACCTGTCCGTTTTTGATGACGATGACATTACGGCCCGCCTCGTCACTGACCTCGATGGTCCGGTCCTCCGAAAGAGGATACCTGCCGTACTCCTGCCGGTCCACTGTCACCACAACCGCGGCGCCCTCATCCTTCTGCAAAAACCCGGCGGCTGCCAGGCCGGCCACAGAGATGAGTACCAGCACAAGGATCAGGATCAGGTCTTTCTTTTTCATGCCTCGCCTTTCTTAAAGAGCTTCTCACAAAGTATCCGTAAAGATAAAAAAGGCTTAAAACCAGCCGGTTTTAAGCCCTTATGCAGTTGACGGGACTTGAACCCGTACCCAGTTAACCCGGACTAGATCCTTAGTCTAGCGCGTATGCCAATTCCGCCACAACTGCATTTTTTATTCGCCGGTATTTACCCGACAAAAGGTATGATACCATTCTGACATGCATTTGTCAACACTTTTTTCTGTATTTTCATCAACAGATCAGACAGATGTTCCGACCACGGTCAGGCGCACTTTTTTCCCCTCCAGGGTCTCTTCAAAAGGCGTCTCCTCCGAGACATTCAGCAGAATGTCGTCGATGACCATGTCGCCGTCCTCATCCACATCAAAGTCCAGATCCGTATCGTAAAGACAGTCCGAAAGGGCCCGCATGACCTGACGGTAAGATGTTTCATTCGCCGCATCCAGAAGGAATTCCTGCTCCGAAACAGCCTTACTGTCCTTTTTTCCGGTGATCACTTTTACTTTGAACATATCCTGAGCCTCCACAGTTAAGGAAAAAGCTCTCCGGCTGTCCGGAAAGCTTTTTCTCTTCATTTGATCTTAAGCCAGTTTAGCCTTTGCAGCGTCGCAAAGTGCGGTGAAAGCAGCCGGATCGCTGATCGCCAGCTCGGAAAGCATTTTCCTGTTGACCTCAACATCAGCCATTTTCAGACCGTACATCAGCTTGCTGTAGGAAAGACCGTTCATTCTGGCAGCTGCATTGATCCTGGCGATCCACAGCTGTCTGAACTGACGCTTTCTCTGCTTTCTGCCTGCGTAGGAGCTGGTAAGGGCTCTCATAACGGCATTTAAGCCGCCTTTGATTCTTGCCATTTTCTTGTTCCTCCGTTTCTATGATTTACAGGTACGGTAAAATGCGCTTCATTACCTTTACGTTGGTTGCGTCTGTCATGGTCGCTTTTCTGAGGTTTCTCTTCCTCTTAGCGGACTTCTTGGTAAGAATATGGCTCTTGTATGCCTTCATTCTCTTTAACTTACCGGTACCTGTCTTTTTGAAACGCTTAGCTGCTGCTCTGCTTGTTTTTACCTTTGGCATTGTATTGTCCTCCTTATTATCAACTAATTTCGCTTCTGGGCCAGGAACATGACCATGCTCCGGCCTTCCATCTTCGCAGGTTTGTCAACGACCGCGATCTCAGACAACTTCTGAGCAAAATCCTCAAGGATCTTCTTGCCTACCGCCGTATGGGTAAGCTCACGTCCACGGAAACGGACAGAAACCTTCACCTTGTTGCCGGCTGAAAGGAACTTGGTAGCCTGAGTCACCTTGGTGTTCAGGTCATTGGTATCAATATTCGGAGAAAAACGGATCTCTTTGATCTCGATCATTTTCTGCTTTTTACGGGCTTCCTTTTCCTTGCGGGCCTGCTCATACCTGAACTTGCCGTAGTCGATGATCTTGCAGACCGGCGGTTTAGCCGTCGGCGCGATCTTCACAAGGTCAAGATTTGCCTCGTGAGCCAGTTTCATAGCGTCCCTGGCTGACATAATACCAAGCTGTTCGCCGTCCTGTCCGATCAGTCTGATCTCACGATCCCTGATCTGCTCATTAATCATAAAGTCGCTGATAGTTGACACCCCCAAACCAGATTAGATGCGACGCGATTGGTCGAAAAATTAAAAATGGTGAGCAGTAGACTACTCACCATTTAAAAAGACACACTTGTGTTATCTTAAATATGAACCCGAGTCATGTCATGCATGCTGAGGTGAGAGTGAGTACTCTGCTTTCCTGTAACGACTGCTTCTTCAAACAGCCTTAGTTATTCTATCATCAGAAATGTGCCGCGTCAAGCCTTTTTTTCAAGGTTCTCTTCTTTTCTGATCTCCTTGGTACGGATCTCCTCGCAGATGGCGCTGATGAATTCGCCGAGCGGCCTGACACCCTCATCACCGGCGAAACGGCTTCTGACGGAAACGGTGCCGTCCGCCTCCTCCTGCTGACCGACGATCAGCATGTAAGGCAGCCTGTCCATACGGGCTTCACGGATCTTAAAGCCGATCTTCTCAGCCCTTGTATCCACGGTGACATCAACCTGATTTTTACGCAGCTCCCTGCGGACTTTCTCGGCGTAATCGAAGTACTTCTCGGAAACCGGCAGGATACGTACCTGCTCGGGGCAGAGCCATGTCGGGAACTTGCCGGCATACTTCTCGATCATCCAGGCCAGTGTACGCTCGTAGCAGCCCAGGGAAGTCCTGTGGATGATGTAGGGACGCTTCTTGCTGCCGTCGCGGTCGATGTAGTACATATCATAACGCTCAGCCAGGAACATGTCCAGCTGAATGGTGATCATGGTATCTTCCTTGCCGTAGACGTTCTTGGCCTGGATATCCAGCTTGGGACCGTAGAAGGCGGCCTCGCCCTCAGCCTCGACATAGTCCAGACCGATCTCGTCCAGAATCTGCCTCATGGCGTTCTGGACCCTGTCCCAGTCCTCGGCTGTGCCCAGATAATGACCGGCGTCATTGGGATCCCACTTGGACATACGGTAGGTCACATCATCCTGCAGACCCAGCGTTGTCAGGCAGTACTTGGCCAGCTTGACACAGTTCTTGAACTCCTCGTCGATCTGTTCGGGCATGCAGACCAGATGGCCCTCAGAAATGGTGAACTGACGCACCCTTGTCAGGCCGTGCATCTCACCGGAATCCTCATTTCTGAACAGGGTGGATGTCTCGCCCATCCTGTAGGGCAGGTCACGATAGCTCTTCTGACGGGCCTTGTAAACATAGTACTGGAAGGGGCAGGTCATGGGACGAAGGGCGTAGACATCGCTGTCCGCGTCGGCTTCGATCATGTTCAGGTCCTCCACGCCGTGGATCTGACGCTCGGCGTCCGCGGCATTGTTCAGGTCCTCGATATTGTCATAGCCGAAGACGAACATGCCGTCCTTGTAATGATACCAGTGATCGGAGATCTTGTAGAGGGTGGACTTGGCCATGAAGGGTGTCCTTGTACGGACATAGCCCCACTCGTAATCCTCCAGATCCTCGATCCAGCGCTGAAGCTTCTGGATGATCTTTGTGCCCTTGGGCATAAAGAGGGGCAGGCCCTGACCGATCACATCGACCGTTGTGAAAAGATCCATTTCACGGCCCAGACGGTTATGGTCTCTCCGCTTGGCGTCCTCCATCCTCTCCAGATGGGCTGCCAGGTCATCCTTCTTTGTATAAGCCGTGCCGTAGATCCTCTGCAGACGGGCCTTGTTGGCGTCACCTCTCCAGTAAGCCATGGAGGAGGATGTCAGCTTGAAAGCCTTGATGCCCTTCATGCTCATCATATGGGGGCCTGTACACATATCGATGTACTCGCCCTGCTGGTAGAAGGAAAGATGGGTATCCTCGGGCAGGTCACCAATCATTTCCACCTTAAAATCCTCGCCTCTGGACTGCATCAGCTCAATGGCCTCCTGTCTGGGCAGCTCAAAGCGGCGGATCTGGGGATTCTCCTTGATGATCTTCTTCATTTCCTTTTCCAGGGCATCCAGGTCCTCTCTGGACAGGGGACGGATATCGAAATCATAATAGAAGCCGTCCTCGATTGCCGGACCGATGGTGCACTTGGCTTCCGGGAACAGGCGCTTGACAGCCTGGGCCAGGATATGGGCTGTAGTATGTCTGAAGACCTTGCAGCCCTCCGGATCGTCGAAAGTCAGCACGTTGAAGCTGCAATCGCTGTCGATCACGGTTCTCAGGTCGCTGACCACGCCGTTGATCTCGCAGGCACAGGCAGCGCGTGCCAGGCCTTCGGAGATATCTCTTGTAATGTCAAAAGCCGTCATTGCCCCGTCATAGGACTTTGACTGACCGTCTTTTAATGTGATGATCATGATAAATTCTCCTCCTTGAAATAAAAAGAGCCCCTGTCTGCTGAAAAAACAGACAGGGGCGAGTATTCATATCCCGCGGTTCCACCCTGATTGGAACTCATTTGATGATAACGGAATCACCGGGCCGGATTGGGGCCGCTCAGAGCTGGTCTTCGATGACTTTCCTATGAAGCCGCTCTCAGCATATGCGGCCTTCTCTGGCATATTCGGGTCATTTACTCGTCTCGTCACTGGTTTAATTGTATAAAATCTTTTTGTAAGCCTTATTATAACACTTCGTATCCTCTTGTCAAGACCCCGGATATCAGGATTTTGTAGTATCCGCTGTCAGATGGTCAAATTCCCATTCCGAATGGATCATGACCTGCTCGGAAGGATAAAGACTGTTGTAGATCCGCTGCATGCGCTGATCCGTCTCCGCCAGCACATCCGAACAGTCCCGAAGCTCACTGACGATCTCATCGGGAACATTGCCCTCGGTCTTATAATGCATCTGATGCTCCAGAGAAGCCCAGTTGTCCATGGCGATGGTCCGGATCTGGACCTCCACCTTCATGGGCTTGCAGGCGTCCGAAAAGAAAACCGGGATCTCCACCACCAGATGCAGACTTCTGTAGCCGTTTTCCTTGGGGTGGGCGATATAGTCCTTCACCTGCAGCAGACGGATATCCGTCTGGCTGACCAGCATATCCGCCACCATATAAATATCCTGCACATAGCCGCAGACCACACGGATGCCGGCCACATCATGCAGATTTTCCTCAATGGAAGCCAGGGAAACCGGAAAGCCGCGCCGATGCAGTTTTTCCAGAATGCTTTGCGGCTTCTTCACACGGTATTTGATATATTCGATCGGATTGTGGCTGCGGCGGACCTTGAATTCGTCATTCAGGACCTCCAGCTTGGTACGGACTTCGCGGATCGCGCTGCTGTACATCATCATCAGCACTTCGAACTGGGCCGCCACATCCTTGAACTCCTCCAGGACATCGGAAAAATTCGTACCATCCAGAAGGACCGTCTCTACGCCGGGATCCTTGCCGATCTCAATTGCGTTGTCATCCATACTTATCTCCCATCTTCGCCGGCCGCTTTGGCCGTAAAGGAAAACTGCCCCAAAATACCACCGGCATTCTGAGGCAGTCGATTAAATCAAGTCAGAAAGATCAGTCAGCCAGTGCAGCTGTGATGATGGACATGGAGTAAACTTCCTCGCCGTTGCAGCCTCTGGACAGATCATTGATCGGTGCGTTCAGGCCAAGAAGGATGGGCCCGTAAGCATCAAAGTTACCAAGACGCTGAGCGATCTTGTAACCGATATTGCCGGCATTGATATCCGGGAAGATGAAGGTGTTGGCATGACCTGCGACATCGCTGCCCGGGCACTTTGTACGTGCGACACGTGCGGATACAGCTGCGTCAAACTGAAGCTCACCCTCAACAGCCAGTGTCGGATCCTTAGCCCTTGTCAGACGAGTTGCCTCACGCATTTTATCAACGTCCTCACCATGGCCGGAACCCAGTGTGGAATAGCTCAGGAAAGCAACCTTCGGGTCGATACCGAACTGCTCACCGCACTTAGCGGTCTCGATAGCGATCTCAGCCAGCTCCTCAGCGTTCGGCTTGATATTGATGGCACAGTCACCCATAGCCAGAACGGTATTTTCACCGGTTGCGGCAGAGGGACGAACCAGAATGAAGCAGGAGGATACGATCTTGTTGCCCGGCTTGGTCTTGATGACCTGAAGGGCCGGTCTTACGGTATCCGCTGTGGAATAGGTAGCACCGCCGAGCAGAGCGTCAGCAATGCCCATTTTTACAAGCATGGTGCCGAAGTAGTTGCCTCTGGAAACGATCTGGCGTGCCTCGTCCGGCTGCATGTTCTTGCCTTTTCTCAGCTCGCAGAACAGATCAACCATTTCGTCCATTCTGTCAAAGTTTTCCGGATCGATGATTTCAGCGCCGCGGATATTGAAACCAAAATCTTCCGCTGCCTTCTGGACTTCATCCGGATTGCCGACAAGGATCGGCTGAAGGAAATTGGATGCGAGCAGACGGGATGCCGCCTCAAGAATACGCTCGTCTGTACCTTCTGTGAATACGATTTTTTTCGGATTGGCCTTCAGCTTGTTGATCATTGCACCGAAGCCTGTTAACTGTCTTCCGCTCATTTTAATAGCCTCCTGAATTTTACCCTTTTTAACAAATTAATAAATCATCATGTATACATATATAATTTAACAGATTTTTTCTGTTTTTCAATCCCTAAATCATTAATTAAAAAATTAACGATTTTCACGGGTCAGATGGTCGACGATCCGCTCAAAGCCCATGCTGTGGGAGGCCTTGACCAGCACCGTATCCCCCGGAAGGATCCGCGCGTCGATCGCCGCAAGGATATGATCCATATCCTCAAACCATTCCGCCTGACCGCCCTTCTCCCGGGCCGCCGCATACATGGCCTCGGAAAGTCTGCCGACACAGAGGATCAGGTCCGCCCCGGACTCGGCCGCGAAACGGCCCACGCCCGCATGCATGGCCAGCTCATCGCTGCCCAGCTCGCCCATATCGCCCAGGATGGCGACCTTGCGGCCTTTCGCGCTGGCCAGAAGGGTCAGTGCCGCCTTCATGGAAACGGGATTGGCATTATAGCAGTCGTCAATGACCGTCAGATGCTCCTGCCTGATCAGATGACTCCTGCCGCCCACGGGCTGCACCGCGGCAATGCCGGCGGCGATCTCTTCCCTGGTCACGCCCAGAAGACGTCCCACGGCCGCCGCTGCCATGGCGTTATAGACCATATGGATGCCGGGCAGATGGATCTGCGCCGGGATCTCCCAGTCACCCTTGCCGTCAGCAAAACCGGACAGGCAGATCCTGCCGCTGCTGCCGGCCAGGCCGTCGTCCTTAACATCACAGACCCTGATCTCATTATCCTGACCGAAGCCGTAGTGCAGGGGTGCCTTTCCATGGACCTCCCGGACCGTGATCAGCTTGTCGTCGTCGCCATTGACCACCACATGGCCCTCGGGATTCATGCAGTCAAAGATCTCCGACTTGGCCCTGAGGACCCCGTCCCTGTCGCCCAGGAACTCCAGATGACACTCGCCGATGTTGGTCATGACGACAACATCCGGCCGGGCGATCTCCGTCAGACGATGCATCTCCCCAAAGGTATTGATACCCATCTCCAGCACCGCCAGCTGATGATGATCCTCTATGGAAAAAACGGTCAGGGGCAGACCCACTTCATTATTGAAGTTGCCTGCGGTTTTCTGCACATCAAAATGCTGTTCCAGAACCGAAGCGATAAACTCCTTGGTACTGGTCTTGCCCACACTGCCGGTAATGCCTACCACCGTGATATCCAGCTGCTGCCTGTAAAATGCGGCGATCTCCCGCAGGGCCTTAAAACTATCCGCCACCTGGATACAGGGGCCCGCCGGCGCCTCCGGAAGCTTTTCGCAGACCACCGCCAGGGCGCCCCTGGCAAAGACATCCGGAATAAAACGGTGGCCGTCCACCCGCTCGCCCACGGTGGCCACAAAGACCATGCCGGGAGTGATCTGCCTGGAATCAATGGCGATGCCTGAAGCCTCTGTGGCTGCCGCTGCCTCAGGGCAGTGGCTCAGGATGCCGCCGCAGGCCCTTGCGATATTTGTCAGAGTCATGTTTTTCATAGCCATTCTCCTGTTAAGCGTTTTCATAGGCCTGAACAGACAGGTCGACCAGCATCTGGCACAGGTCGTCAAAGCTGATGCCCAGCGCCTGAGCCTCCTGGGGAAGGAGGGACATGGGCGTCATGCCCGGAAGGGTATTGGCCTCCAGACAGTAATGCTGCCCCTTTTCATCCATCATAAAGTCCATTCTGGCATAGTTTTTCAGACGCAGGACCTTAAAGACCTTCTCCGCGGTCTCCTGCATGGCCCTGGTCCGGGCCTCATCCAGATCCGCCGGGCAGGTTTCCACCGTGGCCCCCGCCTGATACTTGTTTTTGTAATTGTAAAAGCCGCTCTTAGGCGCGATCTCGATCACCGGATAGGCCTTGCCGTCCACCACGCCTACAGAAAACTCACGGCCCCTGATATACTGCTCAATGACGACCTCATCATCATATTTAAAGGCCTCCTTAAGGGCTGCCTGGTACTCCGCCTTGTCATGGGCGATGGTACAGCCTACACTGGAACCGCCGCAGCAGGCCTTAACGATACAGGGATAAGGCACCTGTGCGGGCGCCTCCTGACCCTTTTTGACCCGGGTGCCGGCCGGTGTGGGAATACCTGCGGACCTGAAAAGATCCTTGGCGATCCCCTTGTTCATGCTGATGGCCGAGCTCACATAGTCCGTGCCCGTATAACGGATCCCGAACAGGTCAAAGCAGGCCTGGATCTTGCCGTTTTCACCATTTTCGCCGTGCAGGCCCATGAAGACGATATCCGCCATCCGGCAGATGTCCAGAACGTGGGGGCCGAAAAAGTCCCTTTTCCAGTCGGGACGCAGGGCCTTGACCGTCTCGATATCCGGATTTTCATCCTTGATCGCGGACACCTCCGCAGCCCAGTCCCGGTCCATATCGAAAACCTGAGCCCAGTCGCTTCCCTCATAGCCCAGGAAAACATCCAGCAGCATGGCCTTGTGCCCCTTCCTCAGAAGGGCCCTGTAAATACCCATGCCGGAAACCAGGGAAACATCCCTCTCTGTACTGATACCGCCTGCCAGTACTACAATATTCATAGATCTGTATCCTCTTTTCATCACTTTATTTCTCAGTCTTATTGATTATATCTCCGGAATCCTTAATTGTAAAGGCGATTCAGGATTCCTCCGGCCTGTAATCCGCAGGAATATAGCTGCCCAGGTAATTGCCTGTTTTCGGCGTTTTGGACAGATGCGTCTCCCGAAGCTCCTTCATGGTCCTGTCGATTTCCTCCCGCAGGTCTCTCGCCGAAAGCAGAAGGCAGCCCTGGCTGCGGATGATCACCTGCTCGGTGCCGTCAGATGTGGCCACCGTGACCTTATACCTGCGGCCGATCTCATGGGCCGTCTTTTCGATATACTGGTCGGCGGTCTCCGCCTCCTTAGTAAAAACCACATCGATATTGTGCCAGTGAATGACCTCCCCGGTAAAGCCCGCCACCTTGTAGGCATCAAAGACCAGAATGATCCTGAGCTTCGTATAGCCCTGGTAATTGGACAGGATCTCCATCAGCCTGTCCCGGGCTGCTCCCATATCATGGCCGGCCAGATCTGCCAGATCCTCCCAGCCGAAGATGATATTATAGCCGTCCACCAGCAGATAATGGGGCAGATCCTTCTTTTTGGGATTGGGCTTGTAGACATAATCGTCCTCGCCCGGGGCCTTGATGGTCCTGGTACTGTCATAGGTCTTCCGGCGGATCTCACCGAAGGTTCTGACAAAGATCTGCTCCAGCTCCTTTTCATCGGCCAGAGTCAGGTCCCGGCTTTCA
>CADAIF010000065.1 GCA_902787905.1 uncultured Lachnospiraceae bacterium | reverse complement strand
AGCTGCCTCTTCCTTTTTACCTTTTACTATTTGGAACGGTCCATGCAGCTGCGCAGTCAGCTGCAGCGGTCGGCGGAGGACCGGCTGAGGATCGCCATCAGTCAGATCCAGCCGCATTTCGTTTATAACGAACTGAACACGATTTATGTTCTGTGTGAGAGGGATCCGGAGCTGGCCCAGAAGAGTATCGGCCTTTTTTCGGATTATCTGCGGAGTAATCTGGATGGTATGCAGAACGTGGGCCTGATCACACTGGATCAGGAGCTGAATCATGTAAAAACCTATCTTGAACTTGAGAAGATCCGTTTCCGGGACCGTCTGCAGGTGGTCTGGCAGCTGGAGCCGGTCAGCTGTATGCTGCCGCCTTTAACAGTGCAGCCCATCGTTGAGAATGCCGTAAAGCACGGTGTGACGAAGCGGCGGCTTGGCGGCACGGTGACCATCTCTGTGCACAGATCCGGCGCAGGCGATGATGAGCGGACGGAAATCTGTATTGAGGATGATGGTGTAGGCTTTGACTGGGAGGAAGTCTCTCAGGACGGCAGGGTCCATATCGGTATCAACAACGTGCGTGACCGTATTGAGATGATGTGCGGCGGAACCCTGCAGATTAACAGTGAGAAGGGCAAGGGAACCCGGGCCGTGATCAGTATACCCCGGCGTGTGCCGGAGGGCGTGAGACTATTGGAGGCAGACAGGTGATCATATACGCGATAGATGATGAAGAGCTCGCCCTGGAGGGACTGCTTGGCGCGATCAAGAAGGCGGCGCCCGGTGAGCAGGTCTACGGGACGACAGATGTGATGGAGGCTTTGAAGATTGCCGCCCAGCTGACACCGGATGTGATCTTTCTGGATATCGACATGCCGGAGATCAACGGGATGGAGGCGGCCAGACGTTTTAAGGAGATCAATCCGAATCTGAACATTATCTTTACCACGGGCTACAGTCAGTACGCGCCGGAGGCCTTTCTTCTCCGGGCCAGCGGCTATATCTTAAAGCCCGTGACAGTAGACAAGGTCCGGCAGGAGTTGGAAAACCTGCGGATCCAGGCAGTACCTGCCGATAAGAAGACAGTGGACCATCCGATCCGGGTGCATACCTTTGGGAATTTTGAGGTTTATCACGGAGAGGAGCCCCTCCACTTCCGTTATGAGAAGACCAAGGAGATGCTGGCTTATCTGATCGACCGGAAGGGGGCCATGTGCAGCACTCAGGAGATTATCGCCATTTTGTGGGAGGATGAGCCCAGGAACACCCATGATTCCTATTTCAGGAATCTGAAAGGAGATCTTTTGCAGACCCTGCGCGGCTGCGGACACGAGGATATCGTCCTGCAAAAGCGGGGGGCCTTAGGCATCCGTGTGGATGGGGTCTCCTGTGACTATTTTAATCTGCTGGAGTCGGCAGGTCAGGGAGAGTCGGCGGAATCGCTTTACATGGGTGAATACATGTCTCAGTACAGTTGGGCCGAGGTGACCAACAGTAATCTGATGAACCGGTTCCGGATCGGCTGGAACGAAGACTGAAAATAAATAATTTAATAAAAAGGACGAAGTCCCATATCAATAAGTATAGGGTTTGCTTATTGATATGGGACTTTTTTATATTTATTACGAAATAATTAACAAATGTTATGTCTATTATTTAACAGACAAGCGGTTTAGTGGCGTTTTACGGACGGAACACTAACACAGAAGGGATTATACTTTAGAGTACTAATTAAATGGCATATTAGGCTAAGAAAGGTCTGAATGATAAATGACGGATCAGGAAATTCGAAAACTTTCACGTACAGCGTTGCTGGAGATGCTGGTGCAGCAGGGCAGGGAGCTGGAGGATACCAAACTGGAGCTTCAGCATGTCCGTGACCAGCTGGCAAGCAAGGCTATTACGGTTGAAAAGGCGGGCAACATCGCGGATGCGGCCATAGCTCTGAATCAGGTTTTCGAGACGGCGCAGAATGCGGCCGATCAGTATCTTTTAAATATAGAAGAAAAGAACAGGCAGATGGATCAGCTGATGCAGGAGCGTCAGGCTGAAGCGGAGAAGCTCCTGGAGGAAGCCCGGGTCAAGTGTCAGGCGCTGGCGGACGCGACTCAGGAGAAGTGCCGGGAACTGGAAACTGAGACGCAGGAGAAGTGCCGGGAACTGGAAGCCGAGACGCAGGAGAAGTGCCGGGAACTGGAAGCCGAGACGCAGGAAAAGTGCCGGGCCCTTGAAACCGAGACCCGGGAGAAGTGTCAGGCCATGGAGCTTGAGACCCATGAAAAGTGTCAGGCCCTTGAAAAGGAAACTGTGGATCCTGAGGCTGAAAGACGCAGCAGACTGATCAAGCCGGAAGTCGTGGAGAAGCGCGAGTTCATCGAGGATGAACTGGCCAAGTGCTTTGAGGATGCGGACAAGGCAGAGGAGGATGCGGACAAGGCAGAGGAGGCTGCGGACAAGGCAGAGGAGGATGCGGACAAGGCGGTCGAAACTATGGATGAAGCAGGGCAGGCTGCCAATGAGGCGGCTGAGGCTGCGAATGATAAGGATTTTAAAGCATGAGACAATACAAAGTCAAAGAAAATATAGAGATTCCCGAGCTGTCCCAGCTGGAGGATGAACTGAAACGGGAGCAGTACAAACGTCGTTACAGACGGACGCTGCGGAGCACCATCTTCATCCTGATCGTGGTGGCGGCGGCAGCGGTTCTGGCGGCCACCATCTGGCTGCCTGTATTCCGCATCTACGGCTCCTCCATGACGCCGACGGTCAGCGAGGGCGAGATCGTGGTCTCCATGAAGGGGATGTCCTTTGAAAAGGGAGACGTGGTCGCCATCTGGTTCGGCAACAAGCTGCTGGTAAAAAGGGTCATTGCCGCCCCCGGCGAGTGGGTGGACATCGACCAGGATGGCTATGTTTATGTGAATAATCAGCTTCTGGATGAGCCTTATGTCTCGGAAAGAGCTTTCGGAGAATGCAATATCGAGCTTCCCTATCAGGTGCCGGAGGGCCGGTACTTCGTGATGGGGGACCACCGGAGCACATCTCAGGACAGCCGAAGCACTGCGGTAGGCTGTATTGCCGAGGAGCAGATCGTGGGCAGGATCATTATGCGTGTCTGGCCCCTGGAATCCTTCGGCAGGGTTGAATAGTACCCTTAAATCAATAAAGAAGGAATCATTCATGAAAGGATGGATTAAGAAGCATCTGGTCACACTGATCCTGATGGGGATAGGACTTCTGGGTATGGGACTGATCCTGTATCCGACCTTTGCCGACTGGTGGAACAGTTTCAACCAGAGCCGGGCCGTGGCCACATATGTGGAGGCGGTCGCGAATCTGAGTCAGGGCCAGTATGACGAGATCATAAAGGCCGCGGAAGACTATAACGTCCGCCTTTCCGAAAACGGGCTCAGGTGGAATATGACCGATGAGGAGATCGCGGAGTATGAGGGCCTGCTGGATATTACCGGCACCGGCATCATGGGCTATATAGAGATCCCCAAGATCAATGAGACGCTGCCCATCTATCACGGGACAGATGAAAGCGTCCTGCAGGTGGCCATCGGCCATCTGGCAGGTACATCTCTGCCGGTCGGCGGCGAAGGCTCTCACTGTGTGGTTTCGGGCCACCGGGGTCTGCCGTCCGCAAGGCTTTTTACGGATCTTGATAAGCTGATCGCCGGGGATACCTGGACCATCAGCGTCCTTGGCCGTATCTACACCTATGAGGTGGACCAGATCCGTGTGGTGGAGCCGACGGATCTGTCTAACCTGCAGATCGAGGACGGCAAGGATTACTGCACCCTGGTCACCTGTACGCCTTATGGTATCAATACCCACAGGCTGCTGGTCCGGGGCCATCGCATTGCGAACGAACAGGGCGTGATGAGCGTCATCGCGGACGGTGTTCAGATTGAGGCCATTTATGTGGCACCTTTCCTGGCCATTCCCATGCTGCTTGTCCTGTTTATCATTCTCATGATACTGACCAGTAAACGCATGCAGAGAAGAAGGGCCAGAAAAGCGGCCCTGCGCAAGGCACTGAAGGAAATGAAAAAAGGCGACGGGGAAGATGCGGATATAGATCTTCCCGATGATGAGGATGAAGGTGAGTAAGATGATCATGAGTTTAAGGTCTTTACATTGGCGGGCAGATGCCTTTCGGTCTCTGCCATGTCAGTGTCTGGATATAAAAAGGAAAAGAACTGCCTCGGCAAAAGCCCTCGCAGGGGAGGGGGTGATTCCCTGAAGTGATCTATGCCGCAAAGAAAGGCCCCTATTTCATCAGGGGAAAACCGCACTCCGCAGGCGGTCGGGCCGGCTTTCTCGGAGAGATGCTCCCTCGGGGCAAGCCGCTTTTAACCGGTGAAGGGAGGGCTGGACCGTAATCTAATCTTTCTTTCTATGGCCGGAGGGCGGATAAGCCCTGGCCGAAACGTAACTTATTAACCTTTTAAATCATCTTTCAAAAGAATGGAGAAAAAACTATGAAGAGATTTAAGAAAATGATGGCTTTAGTCATTGCTATGGTTATGTGCCTGGCAATGGGCGCCACCGTGTTCGCTGCAAGCATTGAGCTGAAGAGCGAGCCGGAAGACTATGCTGATTCCCATACTTATAATGTGTATCAGATCTTTACAGGCAATGTTGTTGAAAAAACTGTTGATGAAAAGACCGTCAAGGAACTTCAGAACGTCAAATACGGTGCCAACTATGGCGATACCGGCGCTTCCGTTCCGAAGAGTGTTCTTGATGCAGTTGATGAAGATGCAAGGGACTATGCAGCCAGCATCATCGGCAGCCTGCATGACAATCCTGTTGCCCAGTTAAACAGCGGCAATAATTTCAAGGCAACTGGTCTTGCCACCGGTTACTACCTGATTGTCGATACTCTGGATGGCACACTTCCTGTTAAGCCCGGTGATCTTGCAGAAGGCGATGCTTTGGCTACCTACATTGTTCAGGTACTTGACGATGTTTCAATCGACACAAAGAAGGATGTCACTGAATCCACCAAGGTGATCACATCTGATGATCATCCTTCAACTGAAGGCGGAGACGCAAACCCGGGCGTCAGCACTGATGGCAAGACTGACAATGTAAGTATTGGTGATAAGGTTAACTTCACCATTACAGCAAAGGTTCCGGCACATGCTACAGATTATGATTACTACTACTTCATCATCAACGATACTCTGAGTGCAGGTCTGACACTTGATCCGGCTTCCATCGTTGTAAAGACAAGCAAAGACAGTGCGACCCTGACTAAGGATACAGATTATGCAGTTTATACCGGAAATGACGCAGCGCCGCATACCTTTGAGGTCGCATTACTTGACGCAAAGGCTCATCCTGGTGAAACCATTACTGTAACCTACTCTGCAACACTTAATGAAAACGCTGTAATCGGCGGAGACGGCAACCTCAATACTGAGTCTGTCACTTACTCCAACAACCCGAATGAAGATTATGACGGTTCAAAGGATGATGACAAACCCGGCAAGCCGGATTCTACATCCACCGTTCCGCTTGGTGAGACTCCGGATGAGACAACCCAGACATTTACCAGCGGCATTAAGCTTCAGAAGCTGGATCAGGACGGCAACGCTCTGAGCGGCGCTTCCTTCACCATCGAGGGCGACAGCATCAACCAGATCGTTAAGAATACTGAGACTTTCGAAGAAGATGCTGAGGGTACCTACTACAAGCTGAAAACAGGCGCCTACACAACTGAAGCTCCTCAGACAGCTGATCAGATGATTGCAGCTCCTGCAGGCTCTACTGACGGCTATGTCGTAGCGGAAGCAGGTTTTGAGGGAACAACCATCACTGTTGGCGGCACTAAGTACCGTGTTGTCAATAGCGGCGAGAAGCCGACTCATATCCTTAAGAAGAAAAACACTGAGCTTTATGATTCCACTACAACCAAATATAAGAAGACGACTACTGAGTCTGTAGAAACAACAACTGAGCATAAGTCTCAGTCCCTCGCTGTCAATCCGGATGGTACTCTGAACTTTGAGGGCCTTGGTGCAGGTACATATACCATCAAGGAGACTGCTGTTCCTGCAGGTTACACAAAGGCTGAAGACGTCACAGTTGTAATTACATTTGATAATTCAACTAAGAAGTTCACAGCAACCGTTAATGGTACTGCTACAACAGCTGATGCTACTACAAACCTGTTCCCGGTTGACGTTGTCAACGTTGCAGGTAATGTCCTTCCGACAACCGGTGGTATCGGTACAACCCTGTTCTACATCATCGGTGGTGTTCTGGTCGCTGCAGCGGCAGTTCTGCTGGTGACTCGTCGCCGCATGAATGCAAGATAAGTATTTAACTGATCCCTTCCATCGGGCGCCATCCGGCGCCCGGCGGAAGCCGGGTCATGACTGCAGAGCTGGTCTGCGCCTACTTTGTCTTTCCGGGCAAAGCGGGCAGAGATGAGTTTTGCAGCAAAGAAAAACTTAAATCATAAATTAAAAAGGCGGTAGATAGTATGAAAAGACTAAAGGTACTTCTGGCATCCCTGTTGATGACGGCAGTCGTGCTGACGACGGGAAATCCTGCGGCAGCGGCAAGTACAGAGGAAATGACCGGATCCATTTCGGTAGATATGAAGGCCGGCGGCGATCTGGTCCTGTACAAGGTCGCGGACGTGGAGACCGGCTCGAACGGACTGAAACAGTATACCTTGACATCGGCCTTCGCCGGCGTTGCCGGGGCCCAGGATCAGATCAATACCTCAGCCGGGCTGAATGATGATAATCTGCCGGGCAAGTTTGCGTCAGTCCTGTCAGGAGCGGCATCTGTGGCGACCCTGAAGGCGGCGAATGATGAAGCGCTCACCTTTGAGGGGCTGACACCGGGTGTGTATCTGGTGACCCAGAACACAGCGGCTGATGGCTACTATAAGATGGATCCTTTCCTGGTCACTGTGCCGGGAGAAAATGAGACGATGGCCGTGAAGGCAACGCCTAAGATGGCCCTGAAGGGCATTCCGGAGACGACACCGCCGCCTAGCACACCCTCAAAACCGCCCAGGATCCCCCAGACTGGACAGCTCTGGTGGCCTGTACCGGTCATGAGTCTTTGTGGTCTTTTGTTAATCGTTATTGGAATAAAAAAGCGGCAACGCAGCATGAGCGACTGATCTGAAGCCGTATCGGAACAGGAGATGGCATTCATTGAACTTACAGAAAAAGGTTGAAGTCCTGATCAGGGAAAGTGGTAAAATGAAGCGTTGGCATAAGGTTGTGACAGCCCTTGCCTGCGTTGTGGTCTTTTGTACCACCTATGCCCTGATACTTCCTGCGGTGACCATGGAGCGGGAAACCTACTGTGGTTACACAGAACACACCCATTCACAGTCCTGTTACTCACAGGTGCTCGTGTGTGATCTGGAGGAAGGGGAAAACCACACTCATACCGAGGACTGCTATGAGCAGCAGCTGACCTGCGGCATGGATGAGCATAGCCATGTGCTTTCCTGCTATTCTAACCCCTACGCGGATGTGGAGGAAGCGGCTGACTGGGAGCAGACCCTGGATGACATTGAGCTGACCGATGACCTGGCGGCCAATGTAACGGCTATTGCGAATTCCCAGGCGGGCTATGAGGAGAGTGAAAAGAACTATGCTGTCATGGAGGACGGCGAGACCATGAAGGGTTACACCCGTTACGGTGCCTGGTACGGCGATGCCTATGCCGACTGGGACGGCATGTTCGTCTCCTTCTGTCTTTACTATGCAGGCGTACCTTCTGAGGATATGCCTCTGGCTCACGACTGCGCGGAGTGGGCGGATGTCCTTTCGGACCGCGACCTTTACGTGAGCCCGGAGGGCTCGTCCAGCCCCGACGGTACCCGGGAGAACCCGTACGGCACGCTTGAGGCGGCAAGGGACGCGGTAAGGAAAATGGACAAAACAGGACTTACAGGCATAGACGTGGTGCTGCTTCCGGGTACATATTCGCTTACCGGGACATTCGCTCTTTCCGCCGAGGACAAAGGTTCCGCTGAATGCAGGATCAGATATATCGGAGAAGACGGAGCCACGATTGTGGGAGGGGCTGCACTTACTGCTGCCGATTTCTCAAAAGTCGATTTCTCAAATGTGCAGGGGGACGCTGCGTATATTCCTGAAAGTTCCAGGGAAAAGATCGTAATGATAGACCTGAAGCAGTTCGGATACATGCCGGAGGACATAAAGCAGGCCTATGAAGGTTCATATGTCATGAACGCCGTTAAACTGTACCTGAACGGAGAAATGGAAAAACTCGCCCTTACAAAACCTTATGTACAGATTCTAGAATTAGACTTTGTTGAAGGAAATACAAGAGCCAGAGCCTTGTACGAAAAGATGGGCTACAAAATCACAGGGCGCCGCCCTTCGGCAATCTGCCTGAAAGACGGAACTCTGCTGGATGAATATATGATGCAGAAGAAGATTAAGAGATAGCCTAATTAAGGACGGTAAACGGATTAATTGTCTTACCGTTCTTATAAACTGTGAAATGAAGGTGTGGACCTGTACTCATACCAGTTGAACCTACATAACCGATAATTGTATTTGTGTAAACAAAA
>CADAIF010000064.1 GCA_902787905.1 uncultured Lachnospiraceae bacterium | reverse complement strand
CTGACATCCCCGAAAAGGGCCCTGACATCCTCCGCTCTGGCCTGCGGGTCACCCTTGACCCTGACCAGAAAACGGCTGGGAAACTTCTTCGGATCCGCCAGAGGCTGAGCCTCGGCAGCCCAGCGGATGGGCAGGGTACAGCCCTCATACCTGAGACAGGTCAGCATATCGGAAACAACGGCGCTGGCTGTCGGTTCACTGCCGGCACCCTTGCCGTAAAACATCACATCTCCCAGCATGTTGCCCTTGACCAGGATGGCATTAAAGACGTCCCTGACCGGATACAGGGGGTGACTTTCCGGAATCAGCACCGGAGAAACCTTCGCGAAAACACCCTCCGGCGTCATCCGGCTGGTACCCAGCAGCTTGATGCCGGCACCTAAAGCATCAGCATACTTGAAATCCGTCTCCGTGATCTTTGTGATGCCTTCCGTGGGAATTTCTTCATAATTCACCTGTCTGCCGCAGACCAGAGAAGTCAGGATCGCGATTTTACGGCAGGCGTCAAAGCCCTCCACATCCGCTTCGGGATGGCGCTCCGCGTAGCCATTGTCCTGGGCCTGCTTGAGAACCGTGTCATAATCGGCGCCTTCAGCATCCATTTTCGTCAGCATATAGTTGGTCGTGCCGTTTAAGATACCGGTCACTTCCTCAAACTGATCAGCCAGCAGGGCCTGGGTCAGCGGACGGATCACCGGAATACCGCCGCCTACACTGGCCTCAAAAAGGAAATTGACATGATGCTCCCTGGCAACGGCCAGAAGCTCAGCCCCGTAAAGGGCAACCATTTCCTTATTAGATGTCACGGCACTCTTCCCGGCCATAAGAGCCTTCTTCACAAAAGTGTGGGCCGGCTCGACACCGCCCATGACCTCAGCGATCACCCTGATCTCAGGATCATTTAAGATGACCTCATAGTCATGCACGACCTTATGGCTGTTGGGGTCCCCCGGGAACTCCCGCAGATCCAGAATATATTTGACCTCCACCGTATCGCCGATCCTCCCGGCAATGGCGTCCTTATTGACATCGAAAACCTTTACAACCCCGGAGCCTACCGTGCCGTAGCCTAAAACTGCTGTCTTTATCATGATCTTCCTCCTGTATTCAAGTCTATTCACGCCCAAGGATCCTGATCGACCTCACACCGGACAACCCTTCCATAGCGCCGGCCATGGCCGAAAAATCACCTGTGGTCGGCAAAATATCGATACTCAGGGTAATAACCGCGAGTCCATTGACGGGGATGGCCTGATGGATCGTCAGAATGTTGGCGCGATACTGTGCGATGATCCCCAGAAGGCCTGAAAGCAGGCCCGGTTTATCCTCCAGCTGTATGCTGAGCGTGATGGTTTTCCCGTGAACATTTTCATGGAAGGGAAAGATGTCATCCTTATATTTATAGAAGGAGCTCCTGCTGATGCCCTGGGCATCCACGGCGCTCTGGATAGTCTCCGCCTTCCCCGTTTCCAGCATATGCTTGGCTTCCACGACCTTCAGAAGCACCTCCGGCACTGCCGGCTCTCTGACAAGATAATAGCGTTCTCGGTCTTTCATATAGTCACCTCGTGTTCGTCCGGAAAATACACTTGTTTTTCTGTCAACGATAATAACACAGTTTCGGCCTGTGCGCAACACTTATCCGAGGAATAATTCCTGTCTCTTTTTGAAGCAGAAAAGACCGCCAGAGCGGTCTTTTCCGGAGCAGATATTATTCTGTCTGTGATTTTTTAAGATTATTCCATTTCAGGTAAGCATTGATAAAGCCGTCGATGTCGCCGTCCATCACCGCGTCCACATTGCTGTTCTCCTCACCGGTCCGGTGATCCTTGATCAGCTTGTAGGGCTGCATGACGTAAGAGCGGATCTGGCTGCCCCAGGCATTGTCCTTGACCTCGCCGCGGATGCCGGAAAGCTTTTCCTGATTCTCCTGCTGCTTCAGCAGGAACAGCTTGGCCTTCAACATCTGCATGGCCTTGTCCTTATTCATATGCTGGGAACGCTCATTCTGACACTGCACGACGATATTGGTCGGCAGATGGGTAATACGGATGGCGGAGGACGTCTTATTGATATGCTGACCGCCGGCGCCGCTGGAACGATAGGTATCGATCCTCAGGTCGTCCTCATTGATCTCCACATCCAGATCCTCCTCAATATCCGGCATGACATCACAGGAGGCAAAGGAAGTCTGCCTCTTGCCTGCGGCATTGAAGGGAGAGATACGGACCAGACGATGGATGCCGCGCTCACTCTTCAGATAACCGAAAGCATTCTCGCCGTCGATCTCCATGGTGACCGACTTGATGCCGGCTTCATCACCATCCAGGAAATCCAGGACCTTGACCGTAAAGCCGTGCTTTTCAGCCCAGCGGCTGTACATACGGTAAAGCATGCTCACCCAGTCGCAGGCCTCGGTGCCGCCGGCACCCGCATGCAGCGTGACGATGGCATTGTCCTTGTCGTACTCCTCAGAAAGCAGGGTCTTGATCCTCAGAGCTTCAAACCTGGCCGTGAAATCCGCCATGGCTTCCTGAGCCTCCGGGATCAGAGAAGCGTCATCCTCCTCATAACCCATTTCGAGCAGGGTCTCCACATCCTCATATGCGGTCAGGACACGCTGATATTCCTCCAGAGTATCCTTCAGATTTTTCAGTTCCTTCATGGAGAGATTGGCCTTGTCGGCATCGTCCCAGAAACCGGGCTCCTCCATGGTACGTTCGAGTTCTTCTATCCTTGACTGCTTTCCGGCGACGTCAAAGTGAATCCCCCACTTCTTCTAATGATTCGGCATAGCCGTTAAGCGCGAATTTGATCTGGTCAAATTCAACCATTAAAAATCACCTCTTTCTTTTATATGCGATGGTTTTTTAATTATTTCCTGTTTCTGCCGCAGCAGTTCTTATATTTGATCGGCCGTCCGTCCGGATAGCACTTGCCGCAGGGGCAGGGATCGTTGGGTCCGATCTTCTTTGCCTTACGGCGCACCGGCTGCCTGGTCGCGGTCTCATCCTTATTGGTGCCCGTCACCTTGGCCACCTGCTCACGCTCAGCCTCAGGCTTTCTGCGGATATGCAGCATGATGGTCACGATGTCATGGGCGATGGAGGCCGTCATTTCCTCAAACATATCGATACCGGCATAGCGGTATTCCACCACCGGATCCTTCTGGGCAAAGGCCTGCAGGGTAATACCCTGACGCAGCTGATCCATATCATCGATATGACTCATCCACTTCTGGTCGATGGTCCTGAGCAGATAAACACGCTCCACCTCAGGGAAGACCTCCTCAGAACCGAAGGATTCCGTGATCTCCACCTTCTTGGCTTCATAAAGCTCCTTGGTCTTTTCTACGACATCCTCCACCAGCTTTTCCCGGGTCCAGCCCTGATAATCCTCAGGATTCATGGACAGCGGCCTGATCGGCGCGATGGGAAGAATGGTGCGGTTTAAAAGCTCCAGATCCCATGAATCCGGGCTTGTGCCCTCCTCGATGACCGAACTGATCTCACGGTCCATGACTTCAGAGATCATACGAAGGATCTCACCATGCATGTCCTCGCCATGCAGAACCCTGCGGCGCTCCGCATAGATCAGCTCCCTCTGCTCATTGATGACTTCATCATACTGGAGCAGATTACGGCGGATACTGAAGTTGTTGGACTCAATCTTCTTCTGGGCCTTCTCGATGGTACTGGAAAGCATTTTATGCTCAATGGCCATGCCCTCTTCCTGAGGCAGGGCATTGAAGATCTTCATCATACGCTCGGAACCGAACAGACGCATCAGATCATCATCCAGAGAGATGTAAAATCTGGTGTCACCCGGGTCACCCTGACGACCGGCACGGCCTCGCAGCTGATTGTCGATACGGCGGGCCTCATGACGCTGGGCGCCGATGATCTTCAGACCTCCCAGCTCCGCGACACCCTCGCCAAGCTTGATATCGGTACCACGGCCGGCCATGTTGGTGGCGATGGTCACGGCATCCCTGACACCGGCCTCAGCGACGATCTGGGCCTCATACTCATGGAACTTGGCATTCAGAACGTTATGCTTGATGCCCTCTTTTTTCAGACGGGCACTGATCTCCTCAGATCCTTCAATGGTCGCTGTACCGACCAGGACCGGCTGACCGGTCTTATGCGTCTCGATGATATCCCTGACAATGGCGTCGATCTTGGCCTGATGATTGCCGAAGACCACATCATCATGATCCACACGGATAACCTTTTTGTTAGGCGGGATCTCGATAACGTCCAGACCGTAGATCTCCCTGAACTCCTCCTCCTCGGTAAGAGCGGTACCGGTCATGCCGGCCGTCTTATCATACTTGTTGAAGAAGTTCTGCAGTGTGATGGTGGCCAGTGTACGGCTCTCCCTGCGGACATCCACACCTTCCTTGGCCTCGATGGCCTGATGCAGACCGTCCGAATAACGGCGGCCGGGCATGATACGGCCGGTGAACTCATCAACGATGAGGACCTCGCCGTCCTTGACCACATAATCCTTATCCCTGGCCATCAGGTAGTTGGCACGCAGGGCTAAGGTGATGATATGCTGATACTCCAGATTTTCGGCATCCGCCAGATTGGCCAGATTAAAATACTGCTCCACCCGGTGTACGCCTGCCTCGGTCAGGACAACATGTTTTTCCTTCTCATTAACAATGAAATCGCCGGTCTCCTCGACCTCCTCACCCATAATGGCGGTCATTTTATTGATCTCACCCTTACGCTCACCCCTGGTCATATGCTTGGCCAGATAGTCGCAGGCATTGTAAAGGGCCGTTGACTTGCCGCTCTGACCGGAAATGATGAGCGGGGTACGGGCTTCATCGATCAGGACGGAGTCCACCTCATCGATGATGGCATAATGCAGTTCCCTCTGGACCAGCTGATTCTCGTAAACAGCCATGTTGTCACGCAGATAATCAAAACCCAGCTCATTGTTGGTGGCATAGGTGATATCGCAGGCATAGGCTGCACGGCGCTCCTCAGGTGTCATGCTGTTTAAGATGACGCCGACGGTCAGACCAAGAAAACGATGAACGGCACCCATCCATTCCGCGTCACGGTTGGCCAGATAGTCATTGACCGTAACGATATGGACACCCTTGCCCTCAAGGGCATTTAAGTAAGACGGCAGCGTCGCCACCAGGGTTTTACCTTCACCTGTTTTCATTTCGGCGATACGTCCCTGATGCAGGATCACACCGCCGATCAGCTGGACGCGGTAATGGCGCATGCCCAGCACACGGGTTGCCGCCTCACGGACCACGGCAAAGGCTTCCACCAGAAGATCATCCAGAGTTTCGCCATTCGCCAGACGAGCCTTAAATTCATCCGTCTTCGCCCGCAGGGCCTCGTCCGACAGCTGAGCCATTTCCGGTCCGAGGGCCTCGATTTTATCGACCAGCGGGTAGACCTTTTTAAGTTCGCGCTCGCTGTGGGTCCCCATAAGCTTATCAAATAATCCCATTTTTTCGCTCCTCTATATAAAACTATCATGTGTTAGACGCAAAAAAACTGCACAGAATACAGTGAGTTTATTCTAACACTATATACGCGCATTTGCAAATAAAACTTATCTCCGGGCTTTAAGGGCCCGGAGATGATCTTCTTTTTTAGGAAGAGGCACCGCCTCTGGAACACATGCAGAGTTTACGGTGCCTCTTGATTTTTATTTGGTAAAGACTTATGCCTCCGGTTCAATAATGCCGTAGGTGCTGCCCTTACGTTTGTAAACCACATTCACTTCACCGGACTCAGCATTTCTGAAAACGTAAAAGCTGTGGCCCAGAAGCTCCATCTCGACACAGGCCTCCTCAGGGGTCATAGGCTTCACTGCGAAGCGTTTGCTCCTGACGATCTGGACATCCTCTTCATCACCTGCGTCCATTTCGAGATAGGCCGGCTGGAAATTCTGCCGGTTGTGTTTGGTAATCTTTGTTTTGTACTTGCGAAGCTGACGGACGATGATCTCCTCCACCAGGTCAATGGAAACATACATGTCATCACTGGACTGCTCAGCCCTGATGGTGTGCCCCTTGACAGGCACTGTCACTTCAATCTTCTGTCTCTGCTTTTCAACCGAAAACTTTACATATACATCCGTATCCGGTGAAAAGTACTTTTCAAGCTTTCCGAGCTTGTCGTAAACAGCTTCTCTCAGACCATCTGTTACCTGAATGTTTATGCCGCTGATAATAAAACGCATATCATCAACTCCTTCGTATTAGATTCGCTTCTGCTAACTACATTATACCACAATTTCTCTTTTTAGCAAGCAAATTCACTAATAGTTCATGGATTATGCAGATATTTTAGGCAATTTTAATAATTAGGCGGAAAACTCGTCGGTCCCATAAAAAACTCCCTTTTCTCTGTTTTTACCAAAACATATATTTGTTTTTCCATCCCGCTTTTTCAGGCAGATGACTGTATCAATAATGTGGATAGTGTGGATAAGTCTGTGTATAACTTGATTATTCAGGGTTTTTTGACCCTGATGCACAAAAAACATCGGTTAATAACTCTTTACATGGCATGAAACATCTTGTTAAATATTGTATAAATTTGTAACAATTTTGTGCAATTCTATGAGATTTGCCAGCTTTTATGATGACTGACTATTTGCCTCTGAAAGGGGTAAAATATAAAAGTATGCAGGCGGACCTTCGGCCCCCGGTCACGAGGGAAGAGGCGCACAAAAAAAGAACATCATAGAGTTTTTACACTTTATGATGCTCTTGCAGTTACATATACCGGATCATCAGATGATACGCTTCGCGCACATAGGTGTGCGGTACCACATAGTGGTGATGATGATACCTTTCTCCGGGGTGCTGGCATGTACGACCTGCTCATTGCCGATATAGATCGTTACATGGCCTACGCCGGTGCTGTCGCCGTAGAAGACCAGATCGCCCGGCTGCAGATCACTGATAGATACGGATGTACCTACAGTAGCCTGGATACTTGCACGTCTCGGGATAGAATAACCGAAGTGCAGGTATACCTGCTGGGTGAAGCCTGAACAGTCAACACCTGTGCTCAGATTATTGCCGCCGTAAACGTAGGGATAACCAACCCACTGGCAGGCGTAATCAACGATCTGCTGACCCAGAGAAGAATTACTGCTTGTGGAAGTCGCCGTTGTTGTCGGTGCGGCTGCCACAGCCGGCTTTTCAGTTGTCAGGTAGTCACTGTTGATATAACCGACGTTGCCGCTCCACTCTACACGGCTCCAGCCGTTGTCGAGCTTACCTGTACGGCGGATGCTGCTGCCTGCCGCCAGGGAACCGATCTTGTCGGAAGATGTTGTGTAGGATTTACGGATGTTAACGCCATCTGTCGCATAAACAGTCTCATCAACATCGGTTACAGCCGGGCCCGAAGGTTTCTGGGCGGGCTGCTCAGTCTGTACCTGCTGAGGTGTCTCTACGACCGGCTTTTCAGAGGAGAGATAATCGCTCTTGACATAGCATGTTTCGCCATTATACTCTACACGGCTCCAGCCATCGCTCTCAGCAGTACGTGTCACGCTGGCCCCGATCACAAGGACGCCCTTGATATCACTGCTGGTGGATGCTGCCACTCTGACATTCACGCCTGCGGTAGCATAAACGACCTCAGTAGTCTCTTCTGCTTCTTCTACTGCCGGAACTGCCGGTTCCACACTGGTCAGATACTCGCTCTTAATGTAAGCGGAGCTGCCATTGTAATCCACACGGCTCCAGCCATTATCACAGATACCTGTTCTCGTGATGCCCTCACCGCCGTACAGAACACTGAGTTTGTCGGCGTCGGTGGAATAACCATCACGGATACTGACGGAATAGGTGGCCCAGACCTTCTCATTGACATCTTCAATGCTGACGGACGGGGCTTCGGTTTCAGCTGCAGGCGCTTCTGTTTCAGCCGCCTCAGTCTCTGCTGCTTCACTCTCTGCAGATTCAGTTTCCGCTGCTTCTGTTTCAGCTGCCTCTGCTTCCTGTGCCGCCGCCTCCTGTGCTGCCTTTTCCTCAGCTTCTTTTGCAGCCTTCTCGGCTGCTTCCTTAGCAGCTTTCTCCTCAGCCGCTTTCCTTGCTGCCTCCTCAGCTGCCCTTTCCTCTTCCACGGAAACTGCTTCCTCATACCTGACATCCAGGATGACAGAATCGGAAGGGATGTAGCCCTGTTTATCGTTGATCTCTACCTCGACCCACTGGCTGTCTTCACAACCGCCAAGGACCTTGATCTCCTGATCCCAGACCACCGTACCGACGATCTTGGAATCCGCAGACGGCTCTTCATACATATATGTATTCTGCTCCATCTGAGATTTAGCGACCAACTCGGAAATATTATTCTCAGCCGCGTAGGCCTCAGCCTCAGCGCCTGTCAGAAGGCATTCTTTTTTTACATAGCCGTCGCACTCGCCGGAAACGATGTGCGCCCACTCACCTTTGATCTCCTGAAGCTCACACCCGGAACCGGCATAGAGCTTACCAACCTCGTCAGCCTCGTCAGACGGCTCAAGACGAATTGTCAGGAAATCGTCGTCTGTGACGGCAATACCCTTCTTCGCATAAGGTGAACGCTGATCCTGCTCAGCAACTCTGATGATCCTGGC
>CADAIF010000063.1:22589-28693 GCA_902787905.1 uncultured Lachnospiraceae bacterium | reverse complement strand
CGTCCAAAAAGGATGATGGCCAAAGCTGATTCTTGATTCTTTCCTTATCATATTTGATCAGTTGAATCTGCAGCAACAAGGTATCACCTCTGCTAATACTATTGGCTGTTGTTTTTATGGCATTTGCAGGAAAAAGCGCCCCCATAATTATATCACATAATATGTTTTTATCATACTTTATGCTATATATTATTTGTCTATGTTGATTTTTTCTGAATAGTTAACAAGGACCGGGAAAGTGGCTGTCTTCATCCGCTCCCCCGGTCTGATTCATCTTTCCTTTAATTATGTTTTGTCGTGATCCCCTGTGTCTGAGTTTCCTTTTGACAGCTCTGAAAGCTTTCCGATGGCAAACACCCAGCCGACCAGGCAGAGGATACCTCCGACACTGTTATTTATACATCATAGTATCTCATTTCTCCCTGTGTGCCGGCTTATCGTTTTGCCTTTCCTGTATACGCGCTGCTGCTTCCATCTGTTCTTAATGTATTTGTTGTCGAAATTTGTATTTCCCCGTCAGAAAAAAGGACGTTTGTTGTTATCTTTTTTCCTCTTTCATTATTAAATTGTACTTTTACCTTCATATCCTCAACTTTTGTCAGCTTTTCCACGCCCATATCATCAATACTAAATACATGAAAGTCATCTTCTGCTTTTTCTGCACGCCAGCTAACAGTATTATCGCTCGACACCACAAACACTGATATAAAATCCTCTCCGTCAGAAACGCCATAATTTGCTGTTAATACAAACCTCCCTGAATATGGAGTATACCGGTTAAAAATGTCTCGAAGGTTTTGGGCCTGCTCATAGCTTTCTGGAATTTTGTCCAAATATTCTCCCGCCAAATTCAGATCCTCTTCTGCTGCATCATATGCTTTAGTCAAATAAGCACTATACTCTTCATCAAGAGTAGATTGTATGCTTTTTGCACGTTCTAAACTGTCATTATAATCGCCGAGACTTAAATACAATGCCAGTGCGTCTTCATACTTTTTCTCTTCAACTAAATTTCCCGCTTTGGTATAATCCCAAGCTTTCTGTGCTGATTTTGCTTTTTCAGTGCTATCTTTGTAGCTGCCCAGCTCCTGAAATAATACAATCGCTTCTTGATAATCTCCACTCTCCAGCAGCGCTACTGCTTTGTTATACTTACCATTTGGTATTATAACTTTAACAACGACGATCGCCGCTATTATACATAGTATTGCTGCAGCGCATATCCCCCCTAATATTTTCTTTCTTCTTTTAGTTTTTTCTTCCGCAATCCGCAGTTGCTCCTCTCTCTGTTTTTGTTCTGCCTCCTCTTTCTTCGCTTTTTCCTTCTCAATGAATGCTATTTTCTCCAGGCATTTTTCTGAGAGATTGGCTGCATCTCTGTATTGCCCAAGATACTTGAAAGTATTAGCCGCTTTTTCCAATAATGAAAGATCTTCACTTTCAAGGTCCTTTTGCGCTTCGTTATACTTGCGTGCCAGTCCGCTTTCTTTTAGTTTTGAAGTGTCTAAATACTCAAATACTCTATCTTTTCCTGCGTTACAAGATACACAGGAGAATCTATCATAGTTGAGTCTTCCGCAGGTACACATCCATAAATGGTCTCCCTGCATATTCGGAACAACTTTTGCCTCAGTACTTACGGCATATCTATATTCCTGTGTGAGTTCTTTATCCGCAAAATAAGCATCTATAGTTTCTGCTGAGTCAAGTAATCTGAACGTATCATTTCCGGTTCCCTCCCAGATTGTACCATCAGAAAATAGAACATAATTTGCATCTACTTCTAATGTTATGGCCTTAATGTCACCGGAAAAGTAAACCGGAGTTTTTGAACCAAATTCTGTTCCTGACAGAGCATTAAGATTTGTATAGTGATATTCCGAAATCTCTTCAATCTTATTTCCCAGTTGATCTATTGCATTAATTGTAATAACTATTCCCGTAATGATTTTCAAAGAACAATTATCAAATTTTAACTGAGCCAGCGTTGTTTTTTCTTTTGTGTCACGCAAAATCGCATATGCTTTAAGACATATCGGACAATCTTTAATACAGCGTATTCTCTCATCTCTGGTTATCTTTTCATATCGTTCTGCCATTCTCAAAGCCTCTTTCTTATGGTTAATTCGTAAGGGGATGGGGACGATTCTCTGACTCCTGACTATACTTAATTCTTATTACCATAATAGTATTGCCATGCATCAGCATAGTGTTTCGGACAATACCAACTCTCATCCCATTTTCCATTTGCTGCCTGCGCAGTTATTTGTGTTGTTCCCTCAGTTTCTCCACAGATAGCACATTTATGCTTTTCTGGTTTGGAATAACTGCTTTTTAACCGTTGATGTTAATAGTCAACATTTTGTTTGCATTACTGCCCTCTAAAGTAATACAGTCTCCTGTAGCAGTATCCACTCCTCTAATATAACCCGGAACATAATCAGCAATTGCATATGCTAATAAACTGGTATCCAGGGAATCCAATCCCGAGTACGTGCTTTTACAATCCAAAACCACGCTCGCTGAATACGTGCCTTATTGTTTCTTCTAAAATCGACAATAGAATACGATATATCGGTTAAATGATAATAATCCCTATTACCGCTATTACCACTCACACTATATTCTTTTTCTTGCTAACATTAAGTATTCCCCCACTATGAATAATCCTAATACACATAGATTGATGCCGAGGCTAATTCATTTCCTTCCGGGTCATAAAACATTGCTGATGCCGTCCCTGAAGACGAACCATAAGTATAATAAATGCAATAAAACCCCGACCAATCACCATTAACAGTCGCTGTTCGAACAAGCAGTGGACAATTTGGCAACTGACCGTTCATCGTTATCTCTAATGATTCTCCCGGTGTCCCTCCGGTCACTTTGTAATGGAAATAAATCGTGTCATAACGACTTACACTTGACATGGTTGCTGTACTTTCTTCACTGTTATTGACGGCTGTAATCTGTATTTTCCACTGGTATATTTCATCATAGATATCCTGTGCCTCCGGATAATCAGCAGCGATCAGATCCTTCAAATAATGAAAGGTCATATTATCCTTTGAAGTCAGGTGGCTTGTCACATATTTGTATTTTGCTTCCAGGAGCTTATTCGGAGTATTCTTATACTCTTTACACTTATTAAATTGCGCCACTGCTTCCCTGTAGCGTTTTTTTGACATCAGATCACAGCCATATAGATAAACCGTATCTGTCTTTAACTGGTCCGCATCTTTATAGCCTTTAGCCAGATTAAAATAATCTATTGCCAATGAAAATTGCTTGTCTGCAGCCAGGGAAACAGCATATTCATAGCAGCCTGAAATGTAAAGTTCTTTTGAATCTTTATAATCACCAAGGGCTTTAAAGGCTGTGAGCGCAGCTTTGTAATCTTTCCCATTTGCGGCTTCAACCGCTGCCTGATAGTCACTTTCTTTCCAGTCAGCCTTGGCAGTTTCGATCCGCTCACTGCTGTCAGAATAATCATTAACGCGCTGCCAGATGCTGATTGCCTTCTCATAGTCTTTCTCAGCATAAAAGCTTTCCGCCTTCCGATAGACGGCCTCTTTGGACATATCTGCAGAATCCTTGTAATCTTCCAGCGCGTCAAACGCATCTTTCGCCTCATCAAATGAGCCGACCTCAAGCAGTTGGGTGGCTTCACGGTAAGCAGATGCTTTCTCGATCGCAGGTCTGATCACCCCCGGAGTCAGGGCGGCGATGACTGCAATGACTGCAGCGACAGGGATAAGTATCTTTAAAATCTTTCTGGTTTTCCGCTTCTTTGCTTCTGCCGCAGCGGCCTCGACCTCCCGTGCTTCCTTTTCACTCCGGAGGCGATCTTCCATTTTTTGCGTCAAAGTATATTCATCAAGAGCAGATGTAAACATCTCATAAGACCGACGGCATTTATAGCATCTTTCTGCGCCGGCAAGATTGACCGCGCCGCAGGCACATTGAAATAAGCCCCTTCCGACGACCGGGATGAAAGCCGCATCTCCCCCTGCCTCCAGAGCATACTGCTTCTTCATCTCCGGGTCAGGGAAATGCTCCGCTGCAGTTTCCTGGGCCGGGACCGGCTCCCACTCGCAAGGTTCCGCCTGCCACAGGGTTCCGTCCTGAAACACGACCTCTGTCACTGATACGGTAAAACGCCGGGCTGTGGGATCCGGCAGATAAATCGGCACCTTGGAACCGAAATCCTGACCGGTTTCAGCATTCAGATCCAGATATGAAAATCCCGGAACACCTTCCAGTTCAGTGCTGTTAACGGCGAATGTCCTGACATCTGCCCTGGCGGCAGCCACAGGCTTCTCAGAGATGTTACGCAGCTTGATCTGCGCCAAAACCTTGCCGGAAACTGTATCCTTCTGGATGGCGCCGGCTTCGATGATCACAGGGCTGCCTTCGATAAAAAGGCGGTCCGGCAGCCGGTAAACTTCCTGAAAACGATTTGCCATTTTTGCGGTCCTTTTTAAAGATCCGGAAGACTGTCGATCACATCTTCGGAGGCTGCGGGTTCATTGGCGGCTGCTTTCGGAATTGTATTCGCCGCCTCGTTCATGTCACACAATTTTGAGCCAAAATAGCAGGTGATTGCCGCGCCGATACTTGCAGTGATCAATCCCATCCCAATAGAAGCGAAACTGAAAACTTCATCAAGATATTCACCGAGTTCCTTGATATTGTTGGCTGCTTTCATCGTAGCACTGTATTGCTCCGTATAAAAATCCGCGCCGAAAGTATACCCATATGCCAAATCGCCAAGATAATGAACATCAAACTGAAAGATCAGATACAGGCCACAGATAATAATCACTATTCCTGCCAGGATACCGATAACATTAAAAGCTTTTTTCATGATTTTTTCTCTCCAATCACTATAGTTTTGTCAATTTATCCGAATTCAATTGCAATTATACAAAAATCAGGGCTTCTTATGGTGGGCTCTCAGCCCACTCCAGGCATTTTCAGGGAGACAGGGGACGGTTCTCCCTCCAAAAAAACGACCCGGCATATGCCGAGTCGGTCGTTGGTTTCTGCGAATATGTAGTTGTGCCGGGTATTGGGCCTGTTGGCCCTTCCGAGATGCTGCGAAGTTGTCGCACATTTTCTTCATATTGTCGAAATATCAATAAGGACAGGCGCCGCAGCTCCTACCTTCTCGGCACTGGGCAGGCTTCCACGGTTTTCACGCGGATGTCTGTGTGGTTGGAAATGGCCTTCAGGATGCGCCGCTCCACGCGGAGGCGGGGCAGGTGCTGCAGCCAGGTGTTGGCCGCCTCCCAGATGGAGAAGGAGCCCACCGTCTCGACGATGGTGATGAGGATGGGGTGGGTTGAGTTGCTGAGCAGAATGCCCGCGATAATGAAGACCAGGCCGATGGCGATCAGGCGCAGGGAATTCCACTTGTGCCAGCGAGTCTCTTTTTCCAGACGCCGACGCATCTTATTCTCAAAGTGCTCCATGGCGTCGTGGAGACGCCGGGCGTTGACGGGCTCCGGGCAGTTGATGGACAGGGTCAGAGACTCGCCCAGCTCCCGTCCTTCCAGCTGCTCGTTGATGTAATCGGTGATATCACTGCTTAATGTCTGTCCCATGGGGTCCAGCGGGTTATACAGGTCGCTCTCCCGCTCAATGTTCAGACTGATCTCAAAGGTGCGCATATTAGATACCTCTCAGAGTGTATGATCTGTCTCAATTATAGACCCTTCCGGAGATATACGCAAGAGAGCGGCCAAAGGGGGGAGACTTAAGAACCGTCCCCTGTCTCCCTAGATAGGCATCACGCCTATGGTCATCTCTTCCAGCACGTCCAGGAGTACACGCACGGTGTCCAGGGAGGTGAACATGGTGACCCTGTGCTCGCTGGCACATCTGCGGATGGCGACGCCATCTTCGTAGTGGACGCCGGACAGGATGGCTCTGGTGTTGACAACGTAGCTGACATAGCCGGCCCGGATGCTGTCCAGGATCTCGGTGCTGCCCTCGCTCAGCTTGTGGCGCAGGCGGGTCTTGACGCCGTGGGCCTTCATGTATCTGGCGGTCATGGTGGTGGCCTCGATGTTGAAGCCCATGTCGTAGAAACGCCTGGCCAG
>CADAIF010000063.1:1078-22584 GCA_902787905.1 uncultured Lachnospiraceae bacterium | reverse complement strand
GCCTCCGCCTTGTCCTCATCTGCCAGGGTGAAGATGACGGTGCCGTAGTTCTGCATGCGGATGCCTGAGGCCACGAGGGCCTTGTACATGGCGCGATGCAGTTTATAGTCGTAGCCGATGGCCTCGCCGGTGGACTTCATCTCCGGCGACAGGTAGGCGTCCATGCCGGAGAGCTTGGAAAAGGAGAAGACCGGGGCCTTGACGAACCACTTCTCTCCCGGCGCCGGGCACAGGTCGGTGATGCCCTGATCTTTCAGGCTCCGGCCCAGGCTGACTCTGGTGGCGATGTCGGGCAGGGCAAAGCCGGTGGCCTTGGACAGGAAGGGCACGGTCCTGGAGGACCGGGGGTTGACCTCGATGATGTAGACGGCATCGTCCTTATCTACGATGAACTGGATGTTAAAGAGGCCGCGGATGCCGATGCCCAGGCCCAGTCTTCGGGTGTAATCTCTGATGGTGTCCTTCACCTTTTCCGACACGCTGAAGGTGGGGTAGATACTGATGGAATCACCGGAGTGGATGCCGGTCCGCTCCACCAGCTCCATGATGCCGGGAATGAAAACATCTTCGCCGTCGCAGATGGCGTCGACCTCCAGCTCCTTGCCGCTGATATATCTGTCCACCAGGACGGGCCGGTCCTCATCGATCTCCACAGCGGTCTGCAGATAGTGCCGCAGGTCCTTTTCCTTGGAAACGATCTGCATGGCGCGGCCGCCCAGGACGAAGCTGGGCCGCACCAGGACGGGGTAGCCGATGCTTTCGGCGGCTCTGACGCCGGCTTCAATATCGGTCACGGCCAGGCCTTTGGGCTCGGGGATGCCCAGGTCCTCGAGCAGCTTCTCGAAGAGGTCGCGGTCCTCCGCCCGGTCAATGGCCTCCTTGCCGGTGCCGATGAGGCGGACGCCCCGGGCGTAGAGGGGATCTGCCAGGTTGACGGCGGTCTGGCCGCCCAGGGTGGCGATGACGCCCTCAGGCTTCTCCAGCTCGATGATGTTCATCACATCTTCCACGCAGAGGGGCTCGAAGTAGAGCTTGTCGGAGGTGGTGTAGTCCGTGGACACGGTCTCGGGGTTGTTGTTGATGACGATGGCCTCGTAGCCGGCCTTTTTGATGGTCTGGACGGCGTGGACCGTGGAATAGTCAAACTCCACCCCCTGCCCGATGCGGATGGGGCCGGCGCCCAGGACGATGACCTTGGGCCGGTCGGACACGATGGACTCGTTCTCGCCTTCGTAGGCGGCGTAGAAATAGGGGACGTAGCTCTCAAACTCCGAGGCGCAGGTGTCGATCATCTTGTAGACCGGAAAGATGCCAGCCTGCTTACGCATGTCGAAAACCGTCGATTCTTCCATCTGCCAGAAGGCAGCGACGGCGGCATCGGAAAAGCCCATCCTCTTGGCCTCACGAAGCCTTTGTATGTCTTTCGGGTGAGCCTTCAGATGCGCTTCCATCCGGGTGATGCCCTCGATCTTGTCCAGGAAAAAGCGGTCGATCCCGGTCTTTGAGGCGATATCTGCGGGGTCCGTCCCCCGGCGCAGAAGCTCCGTGACCGCGTAGATCCGGTCGCCCGAGCCATTTCGCACATCTGCCCAGAGGGCCTTTTCATCAGCCGTGTCGTATTTTGTCAGATGCAGATGGCTGGTGCCGGTCTCCAGAGACCGCACGGCCTTTAAAAGGCTCTCCTCAAAGGACCGGCCCACACTCATGGTCTCGCCGGTGGCCTTCATCTGGGTGCCCAGCTGCTGGTCTGCGTCGGTAAATTTGTCGAAGGGGAAGCGGGGCATCTTGGTGACGATGTAGTCCAGGGCCGGCTCGAAGCAGGCCGGCGTGTTGGCCAGGGGGATCTCCTCCAGATAAAAGCCCACGCTGATCTTGGCGGACACCCGGGCGATGGGGTAGCCGGAGGCCTTGGAGGCCAGGGCCGAGGACCGGGAGACTCTGGGGTTGACCTCGATCAGATAGTACTGAAAGGACTTCGGGTCCAGGGCGAACTGGACATTGCAGCCGCCCTCCACCTTCAGGGCCCGGATCAGCTTCAGAGCGCTGTCTCTGAGCATATGGTACTCCCTATCCGTCAGGGTCTGGGAGGGGCACACCACGATGGAATCGCCGGTGTGGATGCCCACGGGGTCCAGGTTTTCCATGTTGCAGACAGTGATGGCGGTGTCGTTGGCATCGCGGATGACCTCGTACTCGATCTCCTTGTAGCCCTTGACGCTCTTTTCCACCAGGACCTCGCTGACCGGGGACAGGTCCAGACCGGCTTCCAGGAGCTCATTCAGGGCCGCCTCATCATCTGCGAAGCCGCCGCCGGTGCCGCCCAGGGTAAAGGCCGGGCGCAGGACCACCGGGTAGCCGATCTCTGCGGCCGCCTTCCGGCCCTCCTCCAGGCTGTGGGCCACGATGGAGGGCAGGACCGGCTCGCCCAGACGCAGACACAGGTCCTTGAAAGCCTCCCGGTCCTCGGCCATCTCAATGCTGGCGGAGTCGGTGCCTAAAAGCTCGCAGCCGCACTCGGCCAGGATGCCCTTCTTTTCCAGCTGCATGGCCAGGTTCAGACCGGTCTGGCCGCCGATGCCGGGCAGGATGGCGTCGGGCCGCTCCCGCCGGATGATCCGGGCCACATACTCCAGGGTCAGCGGCTCCATGTAGACACGGTCGGCGACCGATGTATCTGTCATGATGGTGGCCGGATTGGAGTTGCACAGGATGACCTCGTAGCCCTCTTCCTTCAGGGCCAGGCAGGCCTGGGTGCCCGCGTAGTCGAACTCGGCGGCCTGGCCGATGACGATGGGGCCGGAGCCGATCACCAGTATCTTTTTAAGATCCATTCTTTTAGGCATTACATCTCCACCTCCTGGGAGACATGGGACGGTTCTCCCATCAGATTCATGAATTCTTCAAACAGGTAAGTGCTGTCGTGGGGGCCCGGCGAGCTCTCCGGGTGGTACTGGATACTGAAGATACGGTCGTATCTGCACATGACCCCTTCCACCGTGTTGTCCAGGAGGTTCCTGTGGGTGACCACCAGGCCGGTGCCCTCCAGGGAGGCCTCGTCCACCGCGTAGGAATGGTTCTGGGATGTGATCTGGATCTTCCCGGTCAGCAGATTTTTCACCGGATGGTTGCCGCCACGGTGGCCGAACTTGAGCTTGTAGGTGGAGGCGCCGCAGGCCAGAGAGATGATCTGGTGGCCCAGGCAGATGCCGAAGATGGGGTATCTGCCCCGCAGGGTCCGCACCAGATCGATGGCCGGGGTCACATCTTCCGGGTCGCCCGGCCCGTTTGACAGGAAGATGCCGTCCGGGCGCACGGCGGCCACATCTTCCGCTGTGGCGTTCCAGGGGAAGACGGTGACGCTGCAGCCGCGGGCCACGAAGGACCGCAGGATGTTTTCCTTCATGCCCAGGTCGATGGCCGCGATGTGGTATCCGGGGTTCACGGTGATGTAACGCTCACGCAGGGTCCGGCTGACCCGGGAGACGGCGTCATGCGGGGTCGGTGCCTGCCGGATCAGAGCCAGAGCATCTTCAAGAGATGTGTCCGCGTCCGTGATCAGCGCCTTCTGAGTGCCCTGCCGGCGGATCTTGCGGACCAGCTCCCGGGTGTCCGGACCGGTGATGCCCGGGATCCCCAGCGCCGCCATGGTCTGGGACAGAGACGCGCGGCTGCGGAAGTTGGAGGGCCGGTCGTTGTAGTCCCGGACGATCATGCCGCCGATGCTGGGCCGCAGGGTCTCGAAGTCGTCGTCGTTGATCCCGTAATTGCCGATCAGCGGGTAGGCCATGACCACGAACTGGTCGGTGTAGGAGGGGTCCGAGAGGATCTCCTGGTAGCCCACGGGCGACGTGTTGAAGACCAGCTCGCAGACCCGGCTGCCCGAGTCGGCCCCAAAGGCCAGCCCGGTGTATACACTGCCGTCCGGCAGAATCAGCTTTCTGGTTTTTGCATTATAAATCATGAGTATTTCTCCTTCTTGGGAGACTTAAGAACCGTCCCCCGTCTCGCTTCAAATCGGTCTTTTCTGGGGTCTGCCGGGATCTTTGTGGGGTAATTGCCGTCGAAGCAGGCACTGCAAAAGGCGGGGCAGCCGCTCATCTCACTGAGGCTTTCCAGGGGCAGAAAGCCCAGGGAGTCCGCCCCGATCAGGCGGGCGATCTCCTCGGTGGTATGGTGGTTGGCGATCAGCTTGTCCCGATGTCCACCCCGTAGAAGCAGGGGTGTCTGAAGGGCGGGGATGAGATGCGCAGGTGGATCTCCTTTGCCCCGGCTTCTCTTAAGATGCTGATGATGCGCCGGCTGGTGGTGCCTCGGACGATGGAATCGTCGATGAGGACGACGCGTTTTCCTGCCAGCACGCTTCGGACCGGGCTCAGCTTGATCATGACCGTGTCGGTCCGCGCCTCCTGAGATGGAGCGATGAAGCTCCGGCCCACGTACTTGTTTTTGACCAGGCCGATCTCATAGGGAAGCCCGCTTTGGGCAGCGTAGCCGATGGCTGCGTCCAGGCCGGAGTCCGGCACGCCGACGACCACATCTGCCGCCGCCGGGAATTCGCTGGCCAGGATTCGGCCGGCCCGGACCCGGGTCTCGTGGACGGAGATGCCGTCGATGACCGAGTCCGGTCTCGCGAAGTAGATGTATTCGAAGATGCAGGGGCAGCGTGTGTCGTTGGCCTTACAGATGCAGTTGTCCTTGTAGGAGACGGGCGCGCAGTCCGGGGTTTCCGTGGAGAAGACCAGCATCTCCCCGGGAACCAGGTCCCGGATGAAGGCGGCGCCGACCACGGCCAGGGCGCAGCTTTCAGAGGCCACGACATAGCTGCCGTCCTCGCATCTGCCGTAGCAGAGGGGGCGGAAGCCCAGGGGATCCCGCACCGCCAGCAGTTTTGCGGCGGACATCATGACCAGGCTGTAGGCGCCCTCCAGGGACCGGACTGCCCTGAGGACGGCGGCCTCGATGCTGTCGCTTTTCAGGCGTTCCCGCGTGATCATGTAGCAGATAGTCTCCGTGTCGCTTGTCGAATGAAAGATGGCGCCTGACAGTTCCAGCCGGTCTCGCAGGTCCAGGGCGTTGGTCAGGTTGCCGTTGTGGGCCAGGGCCAGATTGCCTTTCTGGTGGTGGACCATCATGGGCTGTATGTTGGATCTGCTGTTTCCGCCCGTCGTCCCGTAGCGGACGTGGCCGATGGCCATGCGGCCTTTCGGCAGGCCGGCCAGGGTCTGCTCTGTAAAGACTTCGCCCACCAGACCTAAGTCCCTGTGGGCGGCGAAGATGCCGTCATCATTGACGACGATGCCGCAGCTTTCCTGCCCTCTGTGCTGCAGGGCGTAAAGGCCGTGGCCGACGTCCCGGGACACCTCCCGGACCGTCGGCCCGATGATGCCGAAGACGCCGCATTCTTCGTGAATCTCATGCTCGGGCAGGCTTTGCAGGCCTCCCGGGACTTCCTTTGTTTCATGGCAAAATTCCATGGTCGTGATTCCTCCTGAGGGATTATGCTTTCCAGACCACAAAAAAAGAAGCCAATGGGAGAGACTTAAGAACCGTCCCCTGTCTCCCTCCAGACGCCATTGCCTTCTTCTATGTGATGTTTTTCAGTATTCTTTCTGCGGTTTCTTTTTTGCTGAGGCACAGATCCATGGCCTGCCGCTGGATGTAGCGGTGGGCCTCCTCCTCGGTCATGTGGCGCTCGTTGATCAGCGCCCATTTGGCCCGGTTGACCACCCGGATCTCTTCCATCTTTTCCTCCAGGGTCAGGCTTTTCTTTCTGATGCCCCGGAGTCTCTCTCTGACACTGCACATGGCATCCAGGATCTGTTCCAGAAGCAGCCGTTCCACAGGTCTTTTAATGACCAGGACGCCGTGGGGCGCCATGCGGGAACTGATCTCATCGTACATGTCGTTTCTGACCATGAGAAGGGCGACGCGCTCGCTGTCGGTACAGACGTCGATGGCGAATTTCCTGCCGAAATCATCGGGCAGGGGGGCGTTGATGATGACCAGGTCGTAGTTCCTGTCCACCAGGCGCCGTCTCGCCTTGGCGATCGTATCCACAACTGTGACCGGCTCGAACCTTTCTGCGGGGAGAAAGGACAGGAGCGCCGCATTTCCTTTTTTGGCTGCCGAAACGAGCAGCACGCTGTATACATGCTTGTCCAGTGTCATCTTCAGGGTCCTTCCGTGAGGTGGTGATCTTGCTGTCTTACTTGGTATATACGGCCTTGTCCAGATAGGCCTTCAGAATCTCCTCCGGCAGATGCTTTCGGATGAAGTCGCTGGTCTGGGCCCTTGCTGCTGCATCTTCCAGTGACAGGGGCAGTCTTTTCAGGCCTTCCAGATCTTCCGCGCCTGCCTTGTACAGGTTGATCTCGGTCATCTTTGGCGGCACCAGGCCGTTTTCCAGTCCATGCAGGGCTGCGTAGATCATCAGGCCGAAGGCCAGATAGGGGTTGGCCATGGTATCCGGTGAGCGCAGCTCGCCGCGCTCGTATTTACCGAAGGCTGCGGGGATGCGGATCAGGGCGGACCGGTTTTCTCTGGCCCAGGTGATGTAGCCCGGGGCCTTCAGGGCGCCCAGCCGCTCGTAGGAATCCGGGACGGGATTCAGAAAGAGGGTCATGTCCTTGATGTTGGCCAGAATCCCCGCCACCACCGGATCCAGCCGGATTTCAGATGGGCCGGAAACCACTGAGAAGTTGATGTGCATACCGTTGCCGGGTCTGTCCTTGATAGGCTTGGGGGTAAAATCTGCCTGGACACCGTTTCTGCTGGCGATGGCGCTGACCACACTCCTGAAGGTCATGGCGTCATCTGCGGCCTTCAGGGCTTCACCGTATCTGAAGCCGATCTCGTTCTGGCCCGGCCCCTCCTCGTGATGCGACCGCTCCGGACGGATGCCCATCTGCTCCAGGGTGATGCAGATCTCTCTTCGGATGTTTTCGCCTCTGTCCTCGGGGCCGACGTCCATGTAGCCTGCGTTATCGTAGGGAATCCTGGTGTCCTCGCCCTCCAGATCGCCTCGGAAGAGGTAGAATTCCTGCTCGGTCCCGAAGCGGAAGGTGTAGCCCTTGATGGCGGCCTCCTCCACGGCCTTTCTGAGGAAGCTTCTGCTGTCGCACACGAAAGGCTTCCCGTCCGGCCAGGTGATGTCGCAGTACATCCTCACGACCCTGCCGTGCTCCGGCCGCCAGGGCAGGATGGCCAGGGTCTCCGGGTCCGGATGAAGAAAGAGGTCGGACCTGGTGAAGCCGCCGAAGCCTGCCACGGCCCAGGCATCGATGGCGATGCCTTCGCGGAAGGCTCTGTCCAGCTCCGTGGGCATGATGGAGACATTTTTAGGCTTGCCGAAGACATCGCAGAATGCCAGGCGGATAAACTTGACGTCCTCTTCTTCCACAAACTGTTTGACTTCCTGATATGTGTAATTCATAGAACCCCCTAAAATAAAGAAAACGCCCATTTCAACCGACACTTTGCCTTATGAAATGAACGCCATTGCTCACTTTTACTGATTATACAATAAGGGACAGGGGCTGTCAAGGGAGACAGGGAGGGTTCTGTCTCCCTACATCATCGCAAGGATCTTCTCGTAGTCGTATTCCCGGATGATCTCGGCGCCTTCGGGGGCGGCCAGATCATGGTTGGTAACGATCACATCTGCCGCGGACAGGTCATCCGTGACCTGCTGCGCGGCCATCTCAAAGAAGGTCTTCATGTTGATCACATCGGTGACATGGAAGTAATCGGTCAAAAAGTCCATGCGGGTCGTGCCGGCCACGGCGGCGGCGGAATCCCGGCCCATGTTCAGCCAGATAAACTCGGATTTTTCCAGGTCGATGCCGAAGAGGTAGGCGAAGCGGCTGTCGCAGTTAATGCGGAAGGCGCTTTCGACGGTTTTGGGCTCGTAGACCTGCCCGGAGCCCATCGCATCCCGGAGCATATAGCCTGCCTTGCAGCAGCAGTCTGAAAAGCTGCCGAGGGAATAGACATTGTCGCAAAAGATGAGATATCGCATCTTCGGATACTTTTTCCTGAACCGCGCGATATCAATATCGAAGTATTCCGAGCCTCCGTTATAGCCGGAGGTTTCGTCGCCGGAATAGGTGATGGCCCCGGACTGTTTCCTGAACATGGTCCGCCAGGAAAACTCCATCTGGCCGCCCTCATCATCGATTCCGAAGACGGAAAGATCGATGTCGTTGACCTTTTCCCAGTAGGTAAAGGCTCTGAGGACCTTCGCCTCGCCGATGGGGAGGCGGGTGCCCTTCGGCAGGACCCCGAAGCCGCCCTGGGAGGTGCTTTCCTGCAGGGGAAGGGCGTAGGCGGACATGGCCGGATCGATATAGACGGTCCCGAGGCGGCCGTGAAGAAGATGCTTCAGGCGCTCTCTGATCATGACAGCCAGAAGGTCTGCCTTGGCTTTCCCTATCAGGGACTTTCTTGCGGCGCACTCTTCATCTGTCTCGTGATGCACACGCAGTGTATTGAATTTTGTGAAGACAAAGGTCCGGGGCAGGCCATCTGCCCGGTAGTTCTCGTACTGAACCAGAAGCTGGAGCAGAAGAAGCACGTTCCGCGTGTCGAGACAGCTCATCACGAAGGCGGCATCTTCATCCTTTTCGCAGCGGCTGATCAGATAATTCAGCTGCCGGAGGACTGCGCCGCTGCCCTTCCTTTCCTTCAGAAGCGACGCGGCGCCGCGCACATCTTTCGCCGCCATTTTCGCCTCGAAGGCTGCGTAGGCAGACCGGTTTCGGCGGCCACGCATGGCATCGGCAAATTCCCGGGCCGGTTCAGTCTCCGGGAGGAAATGAAGGTGATGCAGGAGCCCGCACCACAGATGCTTTTTTTCAAAGCAGGTTTCGATGTCGCATCTGCCATCGGCGATGGCGTCGTTTATGATCCGTGTCAGGAACTTTCTGTCCTGATTTTTCAGATTCAGCTTTCGGAGACTTTTCTGGTTATAAACACGATAATTCAGCTCATCTGCGGCCTTGATCACATCTGACAGTATGAGATGCCGCGCGATCTCAGGATCGCGCAGATCCAGCAGGAGGCGGATGATCGTGTTTTTTGAAGCGATTCTTGCGGGCAGCTGCCGGAAATCCCGGATGTAATTGAGGCAGAGCAGATAGGCCTGCTCGTTTAAGGGGCGGGTGCCGGCGAGCAGATTCGTCACGATCTCGCCGATGTACTTAAGCGCCGCTTTCTCCGTCAGAATCCGGAATTCTTTGACCTTTGTCGTTTCGTTAAAGGCCGCCCGCTCCAGATTCTCCTCGAAGACAGAGTGGCGGGCCTCAGAGAAATCATCCAGACCGTAGGTCATGTAATAGCTCAGCAGCTGGTCGTAAAGCAGCTCCTCCTCAGTCAGCGCGCGGACGCTTTCCGGGAAGCCTCTGTAAAAAGGTTCCGGCACCTTTTCGCCCAGCTGCGACGAGGTGAAACCGATCATCGATGCATCTGCCAGATGCTGCCCCTCCGTGATGCGGATCCCAAACAGCTTTGCCAGAGAAAACAGGGTTTCGAAGGGGTTTTCCGGCGCTTTCTTCCCCGCCGCCAGCACATGCTTCTGAAAAAGATAGTTTTTATAAAATGATTTCATTGGACCCTCCCCCCGATGAACTCGCGTGAAAAACTTACAAAAAAGGAATCACGCCGGCGATATTGTCAAATTAAATTTCGTCCCGAAGGACGCCCCAAATGAAGTAAATCTGACTAGCTGCCAGGTGATTCCTGTTTGATTATAGCATAAAAAGGCGCGGTTTCCAAGAGGGAGACATAGAACTGTCCCCTGTCTCCTAGCTGTTTCTGTACCCCATGAGGTATTCGTCTACCTCGGCGGCGCAGGCTCTGCCTTCGGCGAGGGCCCAGACGACCAGGCTCTGGCCGCGGCGCATGTCGCCGGCGGCGTAGACGCCGGCGACATTGGTGCTGTAGCGGCCGGGTGGCGTAGCCACCACGCCGCGGCCGGTCATCTCGAGGCCGAAGACTTTGGGCAGGCAGCTTTCGGCGCCTGTAAAGCCTGCCGCGACCAGCAGCAGGTCACAGGGAAGCTTTTGCTCTGTGCCCGGGATCTCCTCGAGTCTGCCGTCTTTGAAGGCCACCTTCACGGTCTCGATCTCGCTGATGCGGCCGTCTCTGGCGTATACCTTTTTCACCGTGGTGGAAAACATTCTGGGATCGGCCCCGAAGACCTCGATGGCCTCCTGGTGGCCGTAATCTGTCCGGAGGGTTCTGGGCCACTCCGGCCAGGGGTTATTGGCCGCCCGCTCTGCGGGGGGCTTCGGCATCATCTCCAGGGCAGTTACCGTCTTGCAGCCCATGCGGATGACGGTGCCGATACAGTCGTTGCCGGTATCGCCGCCGCCCACGATGACCACATCTCTGCCTTTGGCGTCAAGGGTTTCGGGCAGGGGGGCGGTGCCCAGCACGTTTTTCGTGGCGGCTGTCAGGAAGTCCACGGCAAAGTAAACGCCGTCTGTGCCCTCCAGACCTTCCGCCGTCAGGGCTCTGGCCTGCCTGGCCCCGCAGCAGAGAACGATGGCATCGAAGTCCTTCTGCAGGCGGGCCTACATGAGCAGGCCGCCGATCTCATCTTCACGCTCAAAAACCGTGACCGCATGGCCGCGTCTGCGCAGGGCATCTGCGGCTGAAAGGCCCGAGGGGCCGCTGCCCACGACTGCCACTCTGTGCCCGCTCTCTCTGGCCGGCGGCGCCGCCTTCATCCAGCCTTCTCTGTAGCCGGCCTCGATCAGGTAGAGCTCGTTGTCCCGCACCGTGACCGGGTCGTCATACTGGCCGCAAATGCAGGCCTTCTCGCACAGGGCGGGGCAGACCCGGCCGGTAAACTCCGGAAAGCGGTTGGTCTTCAGCAGCCTGGCCAGGGCGTGCGGGTCCTCGCCCCGGTAGATGCAGTCATTCCACTCCGGGATCAGGTTGTGCAGGGGGCAGCCCACCACCATGCCGCTCAGCTCCATGGCCGACTGACAGAAGGGCACGCCGCAGTTCATGCATCTGGCCCCCTGGCTGCGCCGGACCGTCTCCGAGGCACAGGTGTGAAACTCCTGATAGCCCCTGATCCGCTCTGATACCGGGATCTCGTTATTGTCTATTCTCTGAAACTCAAGAAAACCTGTCTGTTTACCCATCTTCTCACCTGCTGTCCTTTATATCTGCAGCACATGCTGCCCGGGGCCTGCGCTTTTCCCTGAAACTTACGCCGCCCTGGGCCCGTGCTTTCCTCTAAAAATTCGCAATACCGCCCAGGCCGCCTTAAACCGCCGAGCCGGTCAGCTCTCTGAAGGCCTCCAGCTCCGCCTTGTCCCTCGTGATCCCCTGCTCCTCGTATCTGCCGATGGCCCGGATCATCTTCTGGTAGTCCCGGGAGATGACCTTCTTGAAGCAGAAGAGCTCGCGGTCGAAATTCTCCAGGATCTCCCGGCCCAGGACGGAATCCGTGGCCCTGACATAATCTGTCAGGATGCTTTTCAGCTCCTCAATATCGTACTTTTCACTGACCTCGCCGAGGGCGACCATGTCCTTGTTGATCTTCCGGTAGAGGGTGTGGTCGCGGTCCAGAACGTAGGCAATGCCGCCGCTCATGCCGGCCGCGAAGTTCTTGCCGGTGGGGCCCAGGATCACGGCGCGGCCGCCGGTCATGTACTCCAGGCCGTGGTCGCCGCAGCCTTCCGCCACCGCCGTAGCGCCGGAATTTCTGACGCAGAAGCGCTCGCCGGCGACGCCGCTGATATAGGCCTTGCCTGAGGTGGCGCCGTAGAGGGCCACGTTGCCGACGATGATATTTTCAGATGCTTTGAAACGGCTGCCCTCCGGCGGGCTCACGATCAGGGTGCCGCCCGACAGGCCCTTGCCGAAGCCGTCGTTGGCATCTCCGCGAAGGCGGATGGTCAGGCCGTGGGGGATGAAGGCACCGAAGGACTGGCCGCCGCCGCCCTCGCAGTGGATCAGGAAGCGGTCCTCCGCCAGATCTTTGCAGGCGCTGCCGTACTTACGGACGATCTCGGAGCCCAGGATGGTGCCGAAGGTCCTGTCTGTGGAACTGACCTGGACGGAGATGGTCGAGCTGGGCTCGCTGCTGCCTGCGGCCTTGTCAAACCAGGGCAGAAGGCAGCGCTCATCCAGGGTCTTTTCCAGCTGGAAATCAAAGCTCTGCTTCGGATCAAAACGACAGCCGGCCCCTTCCGGGCCGCTGCCCGCCCGCTTCAGGATCTCTTTAAAGGAGATGGTTTTGGCGTGGGGCTGGCCGAAGGCCTCCCGCTTGCGCAGGCAGTCCGTGCGGCCGATCATCTCATCTACCGTCTTAAAGCCCAGGTCCGCCATGATCTGGCGCAGCTGCATGGCCACAAAGGTCATAAAGTTCATCAGATGCTCCGGCTTGCCCGCAAAGCGGGACCTGAGGGTCTCGTTCTGGGTGGCGATGCCCACCGGGCAGGTGTCCTTGGAGCAGACCCGCATCATCATGCAGCCCAGGGAAACCAGGGGCGCTGTGGCAAAACCGTACTCCTCGGCACCCAGCAGGGCCGCGATGGCCACATCTCTGCCGGTCATCAGCTTGCCGTCCGTCTCAATGCGGACACGGGAGCGGAGCCCGCTCTCGATCAGGGCCTGATGGGTCTCCGCCACGCCCAGCTCCCAGGGGAGGCCGGCACTGTGGACAGAGCTGTAGGGGGCGGCGCCTGTGCCGCCGTCGTATCCGGAAATCAGGACCACCTGGGCGCCGGCCTTGGCCACGCCGGAGGCGATGGTGCCGACACCGGCTTCCGATACCAGCTTGACGGAGATGCGGGCATCTCTGTTGGCATTTTTAAGATCATAGATCAGCTGAGCCAGATCTTCGATCGAGTAGATATCATGGTGAGGCGGCGGGGAGATCAGCTGCACACCGGGAGTGGAGCATCTGGTGGCGGCCACCCAGGGATAGACCTTTTTGGCCGGCAGGTTGCCGCCCTCGCCGGGCTTGGCGCCCTGGGCCATCTTGATCTGGATCTCTTTGGCGCTGAGCAGGTATTCCTCGGTGACGCCGAAACGGCCGGAGGCCACCTGCTTGACGGCACTGTTTCTCTCGGTGCCGAAACGATCTGCGGCCTCGCCGCCCTCGCCGGTATTGGACCTGCCGCCCAGCCGGTTCATGGCCGCGGCGATGGTCTCGTGGGCCTCTCTGGACAGGGAGCCGTAGCTCATGGCGCCCACCTGGAAACGGCTGACGATGGCGCTGACCGGCTCCACCTCATCCAGGCTGACCGGGTCGCCGGCCGGCACAAATTCCAGCAGGCCTCTCAGGGTATGGGGATGCCCGGCATCGTCCACCAGGGCCGTGTACTGTCTGAATTTATCGTAATCCCCGGTCCGCACGGCCTGCTGGAGCAGGACGATGACCTTGGGACTGTAAAGATGATCTTCCTTGCCGGGGCCGCTGCGCAGGTTATGGAAGCCCAGGCTGTCCAACACCGGATCCACGGGCAGGCCCATGGGATCGAAGGCCCGGTCGTGTCTGTAGGCGATGCCCTCCTCCAGCTCCCGGATGCCGATACCGCCCACACGGCTGGCCACGCCTGTGAAATAGCGGTCGATGACCTCATCTGACAGGCCGATGGCCTCGAAGATGCGGGCCGACTGGTAGGACTGGATGGTGGAGATGCCCATCTTGGCGGCGATCTTGACGACGCCGTTTAATAAGGCCTTGTCGAAATCATCGATGGCGGTATGGGGATCCTTGTCCAGAAGGCCAAGACAGATCAGCTCCTCGATGCATTCGTGGGCCAGATAGGGGTTGACGGCCCGGGCACCGAAGCCCAGGACGCAGGCGGTCTGGTGTACGTCTCTGACCTCGCCGCTCTCTAAGATGATGGAGACGGCGGTCCTTTTCTTGGTACGGACCAGATGCTGCTCCACCGCCGAGACAGCCAGCAGGGCCGGGATGGGCACGTGGTTCTCATCCACGCCCCGGTCGGACAGGATGATGATATTAGCGCCGGCGGACACGGCCCGGTCCACGGACAGATAAAGCTGGTCCACCGCTCTGGAAAGGGAGGTATGCTTGTAATAAAGCAGGGAGACGGTGGCAGTCCTGAAGCCCTTCTGCTTCATGGACCGGATCTTCATGATATCCACGCCGGTGAGGACGGGGTTATTGACCTCCAGCACCGTGCAGTTGTCACCCTTTTCGCAAAGCAGGTCACCGTCGGAGCCAATGTAGACGGTGGTGTCCGTGACGATCTTCTCCCGCAGGGAGTCGATGGGCGGGTTGGTCACCTGGGCAAACTGCTGCTGGAAAAAGCGGTATAAAAGCGGATAATTGTCGGACAGGACCGCCAGGGGCACATCGTGGCCCATGGACACGGTGGGCTCGGCCCCGGTCTGGGCCGCCTCCAGGATGTAGGACTTGACCTCCTCATAGCTGTAGCCGAAAACCTTGTAAAGACGGTCCCGCTCCGGCTGGCTGTGGACCGGCACCTGATGGTTGGGGATGGCCAGGTCTCTTAACCGGACCAGATGGGCATCCAGCCATTCGCCGTAGGGGTGGGCCCCGGCGTAATACTCCTTGCACTCCTCATCGGAGATGATCCGCTTCCTGCGGGTGTCCACCAGCAGGATCCTGCCCGGGGTCAGTCTGGATTTTTCCACGATATGCTCCGGCGCGATGTCCAGAACACCGACCTCGGAGGATAGGATCAGCCGGTTGTCATCGGTGATATAGTATCTGGACGGCCGCAGGCCGTTCCTGTCCAGGGTCGCGCCGAAAAGCTCACCGTCGGAAAAGAGGATGGCGGCCGGCCCGTCCCAGGGCTCCATCATGGTGGCGTAATAATGGTAGAAGTCCTTCTTGGACTCGGTCATGAACCGGTTATGCTTCCAGGGCTCCGGGATCAGGGCCATCATGGCCAGGGGCAGGTCCATGCCGTTCATGTAAAGGAATTCCAGGGTATTGTCCAGCATGGCGGAGTCGGAGCCGCTGGCGGCGATGACCGGGTAGATCTTATCGCCGTCCCCGGCCAAAAGGGCCGAGTGCATGGTCTCCTCACGGGCCAGCATACGGTCGGAATTGCCCCGGATGGTGTTGATCTCGCCGTTGTGGGCGATGTATCTGTAGGGGTGGGCCCGCTCCCAGCTGGGCAGGGTGTTGGTGGAAAAACGGGAATGGACCAGGGCGATGGCCGTGGCGTAGTCCTTACTCTGCAGGTCCTCATAGAATCTGCGCAGCTGGCCGACCAGAAACATCCCTTTATAAACGATGGTTCTGGAGGACAGGGAGCAGATGTAGGTGTCCTCCGAGCTCTGCTCGAACTCCCGGCGGACCACGTAGAGGCGGCGGTCAAAGTCGATGCCCCGGGCCACGTCCCCGGGCCGCTTCAGGAAGCACTGCCAGATGGCCGGCATGCAGTCTCTGGCCCGGTCGCCCAGGATCTCCGGGTGGATGGGCACCTGCCGCCAGCCGATGACGCTGATGCCTTCCTTGCCGGCGATCACCTCGAAGAGGCGGCGGGCGAAGGTCCGTTTCAGGTCCTGCTCCGGCAGGAAAAACATGCCGATGCCGTAGTCTCCGGCCTCGCCGGTCTCAAGCCCTGCCGCCGCGGCGGCAGATGAGAAGAAGGCGTGGGAGATCTGAAGGAGGATGCCGACGCCGTCGCCGACGGTGCCGGTGGCATCTTTGCCCGCCCTGTGCTCCAGCTTCTCTACGATTGTCAGCGCGTCGTCCATGACGGAATATTCCGGGACGCCGTCGATCTTCACCACTGCGCCGATGCCGCAGGCATCGTGTTCTCTGTCATATGAAAGCCCTTTGCTCATATCTGTCTTCCTTTCTGTCGCCGCCAGGCAGCCTTTATTCTTAATAGAGAATTTCGTCCTGTAAAAGTCTTTCGCTTGCGCGGCCGGCTTTGCCGACAAAAAAGGCAGCGCCGTATCCAATGGTCCCATGACCATCAGAGACGACGCTGCCTCTTTCAGACATGATATTATTTTTGCATTTATTTGTCAACGCAAACTTTTTCAATGTTTTTTCAAAATTGTCAGAAAACCGGCTTGACAAGAAAATAACTTTGGAGTAAAATCCGTACACATAAAGGCAAGGACGTCTATGAGTGATCCCACTCAGAGGCGCCCTTGCTTTTTTCATTTTATACGAAAAGGAGATAGACACATGCGTAAAGTACCAGAATATTTCGGAAGTCTCGTTTTTGATGACCGCACCATGCGGGCCACTCTTTCGGCAGATGTTTACGCTTCCCTGCGCAAGACCATTGACGAGGGCAGCGCCCTGGATATCACCGTCGCCAACGCCGTCGCCCAGGCTATGAAGGACTGGGCCATCTCTCTTGGCGCCACCCATTTCACCCACTGGTTCCAGCCTCTCACCGGCATCACCGCTGAGAAGCACGACAGCTTCATCTCTCCCTCACCGGACGGCAGCGTGATCATGGAGTTCTCCGGCAAGGAGCTGATCAAGGGCGAGCCGGACGCATCTTCCTTCCCCTCCGGCGGTCTCCGCGCCACCTTCGAGGCCAGGGGCTACACAGCCTGGGATCCCACATCTTACGCCTTTATTAAAGGGAAGACCCTTTGCATTCCCACAGCCTTCTGTTCCTACGGCGGTCATGCTCTGGACAAGAAGACACCGCTCCTGCGTTCCATGGAGGTGCTCAGCAGAGAGGCCCTCAGGATCCTCCGTCTTTTCGGCAACGACAGCGCCAAACGCGTCGTCTCATCGGTCGGTCCCGAGCAGGAGTATTTTCTGGTCACCAGAGAGATGTATGAAAAACGCCCGGACCTGCGCTTCACCGGCCGCACCCTTTTCGGCGCGAAGCCGCCCAAGGGCCAGGAGCTGGACGACCACTATTTCGGCGTGATCAAGCCCGGCGTCGCCGCTTTCATGGAAGATCTGAATGAAGAGCTCTGGAAGCTTGGCATCCTGGCCAAGACAGAGCATAACGAGGTAGCTCCGGCCCAGCACGAGCTGGCTCCCATCTACACCACCACCAATATCGCCACCGACCACAACCAGCTGACCATGGAGATCATGCAGCGCGTGGCCGCAAAGCACGGTCTGGTCTGTCTCCTGCATGAGAAGCCCTTTGAGGGCGTCAACGGCAGCGGCAAGCACAACAACTGGTCCATTGCCACAGACAGCGGCCAGAACCTGCTGTCCCCGGGCGATACCCCTTATGAGAACGCTCAGTTCCTCCTCTTCCTCTGCGCCGTCATCAAGGCCGTGGACGATTATCAGGATCTGCTCCGTCTCTCCGTCGCCACCGCCGGCAACGACCACAGGCTTGGCGCCAATGAAGCGCCGCCCGCCGTCATCTCCATGTTCCTGGGCGACGAGCTGAACGCCGTTCTGGAAGCCATCGAGACCGACACGCCTTACAAGGGTGTGGAAAAGATGCAGATGAAGCTGGGCGTCGACGTGCTGCCTAAGTTCAACAGAGATACCACGGACCGGAACAGGACCTCACCCTTCGCCTTCACCGGCAACAAGTTTGAGTTCCGTATGCTGGGTTCCTCCAACAGTATCGCCTGCGCCAACATCATGCTGAACAGCGCCGTGGCCGAGAGCCTGCGTATCTACGCCGACCGTCTGGAGAAGGCTGAGGATTTCGAGACTGCCCTCCACGAGATGATCAAGAAGACCATCAAGGATCACAAGCGGATCATCTTCAACGGCAACGGTTACGACGATGCCTGGATTAAGGAAGCCACCGAAGAGCGCGGTCTCCTTAACTACCCCACCACCGCCGACTGCATGCCGCACATTCTGGATGAGAAGAACGTGAAGATGCTCACCTCCCTGGGCGTTTTCTCCATCGATGAGCTCTACTCCCGCCGCGACATCATGCTGGAGAACTACTGCAAGAGCATCCAGATCGAGGCCAACACCATGATCGATATGGCCAGGGCCCAGATCGCGCCGGCCATCGAAGCCTACACGGCCGATGTAGCCAAAGCCGCTGCCGCCAAGAAGGCCGTCTCTCCCGCCCTGAAGTGCGCTTACGAGACCGGTCTGGTGGAGACCCTGTCCGGCCTGATCGATGAGATCGCCGAAAAGACCGACGCGCTGGAAGATGCGATGGCAAAGGTTCAGACTGCCGCTGATATCGTTGAAGAATCCGCCATTATCCGCGACGCCCTGCTGCCGGCCATGACCGCCCTGCGCGCACCGGCTGACAAGGCGGAGGCCTTAACCGCCAGGAGCTACTGGCCCTACCCGACATATGCAGATCTTCTGTTTGGCGTCAGGTAAGCTGCCACCTTTCCCCCCCCACACACACACACATATATCAAGACAGGAGCTGATGTTATGACTGTTGAATTCTGGTTTCTTATAGGCGCCGCGCTGGTTTTCTGGATGCAGGCAGGCTTTGCCATGGTAGAGACGGGCTTTACCAGGGCCAAAAACGCCGGCAACATCATCATGAAAAACCTGATGGATTTCTGTATCGGTACCATTGTTTTTTCCCTGCTGGGCTACACCCTGATGATGGGCGAGGATACCCTGTTCGGCCTGATCGGCCGGCCCAACCTGGACCTCTTCCTGCATTTTAAGGAATTCATCGCCTCTCCGGCAGATGGCTTCACGGATGCCAGCTATTTTGTTTTCAACCTTGTCTTCTGCGCCACCACGGCGACCATCGTTTCCGGTGCCATGGCGGAGCGTACGAAGTTTTCTGCCTACTGTGTCTACTCCGGGGTGATCAGCCTGCTGATCTACCCCATCGAGGCACACTGGATCTGGGGCGGCGGCTGGCTGAGTCAGCTGGGCTTCCATGATTATGCCGGATCCTGCGCCATCCACATGGTAGGCGGTATCGCCGCCCTGATCGGGGCCGCCGCTCTCGGACCCCGCATCGGCAAATACGTCACAGATAAGGACGGTAAGGTCACAAAGGTCAACGCCATTCCCGGCCACTCCATTCCTCTGGGCGCCCTGGGCGTCTTCATCCTCTGGCTGGGCTGGTACGGTTTCAACGGGGCGGCGGCCACATCTCCTTCAGAATTATCAGCCATCTTTCTGACCACAACCATCGCCCCCTCCGTTGCCACCTGTACGACCCTGATCTACACCTGGATCAAGAACGGCAAGCCCGATGTTTCCATGTGTCTGAACGCTTCACTGGCAGGTCCTATGACGCCGTCGGCGCCGTTGTGGTCGGTGTCGTCGCGGGTATCCTGGTCGTCATTGTGGTCGAGGTGCTCGACTTAAAGCTCCATATCGACGACCCCGTCGGCGCGGTAGGTGTTCACTGTGCCAACGGTATCTGGGGCACCATCGCGGTGGGCCTTCTGGCCAATCCCGATGCGCCGGCCGGCCTTCGCGGCCTCCTTTATACCGGCGAGACGGCTCAGCTGGGCCTTCAGCTGCTCGGCTTCGTTTCGGTGGCTGCCTGGGCAGGCGTCACCATGGGCTGCTTTTTCATGATCCTGAAAAAGGCGGATTTCCTCAGGGCCGAAGCGGCAGATGAGCTGGCCGGCCTGGATGTGAGTGAGCATGGTCTTCCCAGCGCCTACGCCGATTTCATGCCGGCGGTGGATAAGTACGCTGCCTTCGACGGCGGCGAACCGGTGGCTGTCGTGACCGGCACGACCCCGGCGGCCGAGGCGATCCCCGTGAAGAAGGAGCCTGTCTTTGCCAGTGACGGCCATAAGTTCTCCAAGGTGGAGATCATCTTCAAGGAGGAAAGGCTCTATGCCCTCAAAGAGGCCATGTCAAAGCTTGGCATCACCGGTATGACCGTCTCCCATGTCATGGGCTACGGCATGCAGAAGGGCCACACAGAATTTTACCGCGGCGTCGCCGTGGAGACAGATCTGCGTCCCAAGGTCCAGGTGGATATCGTCGTATCTGCCATCCCTGTCAGGGACGTGATAGAAACAGCAAAGAAAGTCCTTTACACCGGCCATATCGGCGACGGCAAGATCTTCGTCTACGACGTGGAAAATGTAGTCAAGGTCCGGACCGGCGAGGAGGGGCACGCAGCCCTTCAGGATGTAGAGTGATCGGAGGTTGATGTAGATGTGTTCAATTATGGGCTGGTGCAGCGCGGCTGCCGATCTTCAGGCCTTTAAAGAAGGCTTTGAGCGTACGGTTTCCAGAGGCCCGGATATGAGCCGGATCGTTGATACCGGCAGGGGGCTGATGGGCTTTCACCGTCTGTCCATCATGGGGCTGACCCCCGCGGGCATGCAGCCCTTTGCACTGAATGGCAGCTATTGCATCTGCAACGGCGAGCTTTACGGCTTTGAGGCCATGAGAAAGGATCTGATCAGCAAGGGCTACAGCTTCGAGAGCGACAGTGACTGCGAGATCATCCTGCCACTCTACCGGGAATACGGCACCGATATGTTTGCCATGCTGGACGCGGAGTTTGCCTGCCTCATCTATGACGGGCAGACGGGCGAGTACATCGCCGCCCGCGATCCCATCGGCATCCGGCCCCTCTATTACGGTTACGACGCAGATGGCGGGATCCTCTTTGCCAGCGAGGCCAAAAACCTGGTGGGGCTGGCGGATAAGATCATGCCCTTCCCGCCCGGCCACTATTATAAAGACGGCAGCTTCATCCCCTACGCGGACATCGCCCACGCCGACGACATCTGCCATGACGACCTGGAGACAGCCTGTGGCAAGATCCGCGACAAGCTGGTGGCCGGCGTAAAAAAACGCCTGGTTTCCGATTCCAAGGTGGGCTTCCTGCTTTCGGGCGGCCTGGATTCCTCCCTGGTCTGCGCCATCGCGGCCCGGGAGTGCAGCCATCCCATCCGGACCTTCGCCATCGGCATGAGCGAAGATGCCATCGACCTCAAGTACGCGCGGCAGGTGGCCGATCACATCGGCGCCGACCACACGGAGGTTTACATGACCCCGGAGGAGGTGATCTCCTCCCTTGAGAAGGTGATCGAGCTGCTCGGCACCTTTGACATCACCACGATCCGGGCCAGCATGGGCATGTACCTGGTCTGCAAGGCGATCCACGAGCAGACCGATATCCGGGTCATCCTGACCGGCGAGATCTCAGATGAGCTTTTCGGCTACAAGTATACGGACTTTGCCCCGTCGCCGGAGGCCTTCCAGGAGGAGGCCGAAAAACGCGTCCGGGAGCTGCACATGTACGATGTGCTCAGGGCCGACCGCTGCATCTCCGTCAATTCACTGGAAGCCCGGGTCCCCTTCGGCGACCTGGATTTTGCGAGCTATGTCATGAACCTGGCCCCCGAGATGAAGGTCAACAGCTACGGCAAGGGCAAGTACCTGCTCCGGCATGCCTTCGAGGGGCAGGATTACCTGCCGGAGAGCATTCTCTGGCGTGAAAAGGCGGCCTTCTCTGACGCGGTGGGCCACTCCATGGTTGATTACCTGAAGGCCTACGCCGAGACACAGTACAGCGACGAGGCCTACGAGACCCGCCGCGCTCTCTACAGCCACGCCCGGCCCTTCACCAAGGAATCCCTGCTCTACCGGGAGATCTTTGAGAAATACTACCCGGGCCAGT
>CADAIF010000063.1:0-1048 GCA_902787905.1 uncultured Lachnospiraceae bacterium | reverse complement strand
AGGCTGCGATGTAGATGATCCGTCGGCCCGCGTGCTGTCCAACTACGGAGCCAGCGGCGAATAGGAGACAGGGGGCGGTTCTTAAGTCGCCCTCCTCCGTCTCTGCGGGGAGGGCGACTTAAGAACCGCCCCCTGTTTCCTTCGTCGTCTATCTTTTCATCAGCCATGCATAGGCTTTCGCGGTGCGCAGGTCCGCCTCTTTGAAATGATTGCCCTGGTTCCATTCCAGGGTACAGGGTACTTTTGCGGCCTGCAGGATGTCATAGGTTTCCCTGATGGCATCGCCCACTCGGGCCATGACCGGGTTTCTGGTCCTCTCCTCCCTGTCGCCAAGGCTCAGGTAGACCGCATCTGTCTTAAGCGGATTTGCCTTAAGATAGTCTGTAAAGCCCGGAAACCAGACAGATGGAGATGCCGCGGCGATGCCGTCGAATGCATCTGTCTGACTGCCTGCCCAGAGGGCGAAGAGGCCTGCCAGGGAATAGCCGCCAAGAAAGATTTTCCGGCGGTCGGCGCCATCTGCTGACCCTTCCTCTCTTTCCGGGACCAACTGTAAAAGCTCTGTCAGGGTACCGGCCGCCCGGCCTTTAAAGTCCTCTTTGCCAAAAACCGCCGGCGCCGGCCAGGGCGAAAGGTCCCTGTTCCAGTCCTCCACCCGGAAGGCCTTCAGGCAGAAATCCATGCCGCCGGTCAGCTCGCGGATGTAAGCCGTCTCCTGCTCAATAAAGGACAAATCATGGTCGTCCACCATCTGGATCAGATGGATCTTCGCCTCAGGATTGCCCAGAATCAACATCTTTTTATTACTCATCTTTCTCACCGGGAGACTTAAGAACCGTCCCCTGTCTCCCCATAATCGGCTCCCTTTTATCATTAATCGCCGTATTTTGACAGTCTCAGCCATTTAATTATATACCAATCCCGCGGAAATATCTATCTTATGTATAAAGTGAAGTCTCTCATGTTTAAAAACACGAGCTTCTTTCGCCGCTTTAGGCGGCCAGACTGGATAACGGCGGATACGCCTGAAGATTAGACGCCCGTATGG
>CADAIF010000062.1 GCA_902787905.1 uncultured Lachnospiraceae bacterium | reverse complement strand
AGATAGCCGGCCAGATCGAGATCACCGATGAGATGGAGACCGAGGAGGTCACGGAGGGAGTTCTCGCGATGGCGGATGCCCTGTTCAATGCGGACTAATCGTGAAAAAAATGACAATTTATTCTTGTATTTTTTAGGCGTTATGATATAATCCCTATGGATAAAAAATAAAACAATTCAGACTGATAGGAGGTTACCAGATGAGAAAATGGGTTTACATGTTCACAGAGGGTAATGCGAACATGCGTGAGCTTCTTGGTGGTAAGGGTGCCAATCTCGCTGAGATGACGAATCTTGGCCTGCCGGTACCGCAGGGCTTTACGATTACAACAGAAGCCTGCACACAGTACTATGAAGATGGCCGTGAGATCAATGATGAGATCATGGGTCAGATCAAAGAGGCTATCGTTAAAATGGAAGCGATCACCGGCAAGAAGTTCGGTGACACCGAGAATCCGCTGCTTGTTTCTGTCAGGTCCGGCGCGAGAGCATCTATGCCCGGTATGATGGATACCATCCTTAATCTTGGTCTGAATGAAGAGGTAACTCTTGTTCTGGCTGAGAAGTCCGGCAATGCACGCTGGGCATGGGATTGCTATAGACGTTTTATCCAGATGTATTCTGATGTCGTTATGGAAGTCGGCAAGAAGTACTTCGAGGAGCTCATCGACAAGATGAAGGCCGAGAAGGGTGTCAAGCTTGACGTCGAGCTGACAGCTGAGGATCTGAAGGAGCTGGCTTCTCAGTTCAAGGCTGAGTACAAGAGCAAGCTCGGTACTGATTTCCCGTCTGATCCGAAGGAGCAGCTGTACGGCGCCATCAAGGCCGTTTTCCGTTCCTGGGACAACCCGCGTGCAAATGTTTACCGTCGTGACAACGATATCCCCTATTCCTGGGGTACAGCAGTCAACGTTCAGTCCATGGCCTTCGGCAACATGGGTGACGACTGCGGTACAGGTGTTGCTTTCACACGTGATCCGGCAACCGGTAATAAGGGTCTCTTCGGTGAGTTCCTGACAAATGCTCAGGGCGAGGACGTTGTTGCTGGTGTTCGTACACCGATGCACATTTCCGAAATGGAACAGAAGTTCCCGGAAGCTTTCGCACAGTTCGTTGAGGTGTGCAAGACTCTGGAGAACCATTACAGAGATATGCAGGATATGGAGTTTACCGTTGAGCATGGTAAGCTGTACATGCTGCAGACCAGAAATGGTAAGCGTACTGCCCAGGCCGCTCTGAAGATCGCCTGCGATCTGGTTGATGAGGGCATGCGTACACCGAAGGAAGCGGTCGCTATGGTCGAGCCGCGTAACCTTGACACACTGCTTCATCCGACATTTGACGCTGCCGCTCTGAAGGCTGCAACTCCGATCGGCAAGGCTCTGGGCGCTGCTCCGGGTGCTGCCTGCGGTAAGATCGTCTTCACAGCTGACGACGCCAAAGAGTGGGCCGGCAGAGGCGAGAAGGTCGTTCTTGTCCGTCTTGAGACCTCTCCGGAGGATATCGAAGGCATGAAGGCTGCTCAGGGTATCCTGACAGTCCGCGGCGGTATGACCTCTCATGCTGCAGTTGTTGCCCGTGGTATGGGTTCCTGCTGTGTATCCGGCTGCTCCGCAATCGTTATGGATGAGGAGAACAAGAAGTTTACACTTGGCGGTCATGAGTATCATGAAGGCGATATCATCTCTTTCGATGGTACTACCGGTAATATCTATGACGGCGTGATCCCGACTGTCGAGGCTAAGATCGCCGGTGAGTTCGGCCGTATCATGGCCTGGGCTGACGAGTTCAGAAGACTGAAGGTCCGTACAAATGCTGATACACCGGAGGATGCTAAGAAGGCTCGTGAGCTTGGTGCCGAGGGTATCGGTCTCTGCCGTACTGAGCATATGTTCTTCGCCGGCAACAGAATCGATGCTTTCCGTGAAATGATCTGCTCCGAGACTGTTGAGGAGAGAGAAGCCGCTCTGGCTAAGATCCTTCCGCAGCAGCAGGGTGACTTCGAGGCTCTTTACGAGGCTCTTGAGGGCACACCGGTTACCATCCGTTTCCTGGATCCGCCGCTTCATGAGTTCGTTCCGACTGAGGAAGAGGACATTAAGAAGCTGGCTGATGCTCAGGGTAAGAGCGTTGAGGCCATTAAGGGTATCATCCAGGGTCTCCATGAGTTCAACCCGATGATGGGTCATCGTGGCTGCCGTCTGACAGTTACCTATCCGGAAATCGCAAAGATGCAGACAAGCGCTGTCATCCGTGCCGCGATCAACGTTCAGAAGAAGCATCCGGAGTGGAACATTGTTCCGGAGATCATGATCCCGCTGGTTGGCGATGTCAAGGAGTTCAAGTTCGTCAAGAAGTATGTTGTTGAGACTGCTGACGCTGAGATCGCAGCTGCAGGTATTGACCTGAAGTATGAGGTCGGTACCATGGTTGAGATCCCGAGAGCCTGCCTGACAGCTGACGAGATCGCTACTGAGGCTGATTTCTTCTGCTTCGGTACCAATGACCTGACTCAGATGACCTTCGGTTTCTCCCGTGACGACGCAGGTAAGTTCCTTGAGGCTTACTACGATGCTAAGATCTTCGAGAACGATCCGTTTGCAAGACTTGACCAGAATGGTGTCGGCAAGCTGATGAAGATGGCTATCGATCTTGGCAAACCGGTGAATCCCGCACTGCATATCGGTATCTGCGGCGAGCATGGCGGCGATCCGACATCTGTTGAGTTCTGCCACAAGATCGGTCTGGATTATGTATCCTGCTCACCGTTCCGTGTTCCGATCGCAAGACTGGCTGCTGCTCAGGCTGCAATCGCAGACGCAGAATAAGCAAGGCATCTTAAGTAAAATATAGTTTTTCTGATATAGAGAGTCTTAAAAGGGCTCTCTATATTTTTTGGCCCTTTTTATCACCTTTTCTTTTCCTCCATCTTATGGTAAAATAGTGCTGTCAAAAAGTTGTACGGAGGCGTTTTATGGACACCAGGATCGCCATTATAGGGATCATTGTTGAGAACAGGGAGGCAACCGGGCAGATCAATGATCTGCTTCATGAGTACGGGAGCTATATCATCGGCAGAATGGGTATTCCTTACCGGGAGCGTGACCTGCACGTGATCAGTGTCGTGCTGGACGCACCCAATGATATCATCAATACACTGGCCGGCAAGATCGGCAGGGTGGATGGTGTCAGCGCCAAAACGATCTATTCCAAGGTCTGAATAAAAGCAGCTGCCTGAAACCGGCGGCAGGATGGAGGATGTTATGAAAAGGATCATTACGATCAGCCGTGAATTCGGCGCGGCGGGCAGCACCATCGGCATGAAGGTTGCGGAAAGACTCGGCTATGAATACTATGACAAGGCGGTCATACTGCGGGCGGCCCGGGATTCCTATATCGATGTGCCCACATTTCAGAAGATGGATGAAAGGGTGCCCGGTCATCTTGGCCTTGCCCAGACCCTTTTCGATTTTTACAACAGGCCTTTAAATGACGCCCTTTTCCAGGCTCAGAAAAAGGTGGTCCGCTCTTATGGCGACAAGGGCAGCTGTGTCATTGTAGGCCGGAATGCCGGGGATATCCTCCGGGAATATGACGGTTCTCTGCATGTGTTCATTACGGCGCAGATGTACTGGCGTGTCCAGAACCTGAAGTCTTTAATGCCTGAGGAATCCGAGGCCAGGATCATGGACCGGATCCGGGATGTGGATAAAATGCGTCGTAAATACTGTTCTTATTATACAAATACAGAGTTTGGCCAGGCCTCTTATTATGACCTGTGCCTGAGCGCTTCCAGATTGGGTGTCGAAAAATGCGTGGATCTGATCTGTCAGCTGGCTATGGAAGACTAAAGTTTTAAATGAGGCGTTTAATGCGCCTCATTTTCTGAAATGAGAATTTTTATCAATGATCACGGAGGGGATATTCATGCGATCTTTAACGAGGAAAGAAATCTGTCTGTTCGCGGTCGGCCAGCTGGGATGGGCAATGATGTCCGGCCTTATATCAAACTGGCTGGTATATTTTTATCAGCCTGACTCGGTGGCTATTGATGCCGGTCAGACCCTTTTTGTACCGCAGGGCAGAGTTGTGCTTGGTGTTTTGACGATCATCGGGTGCATCACAGCACTTGGCCGTGTTTTCGACGCAGTCACGGATCCTCTGATCGCCTCTCTTTCGGATCGCTGCAAGTCTCCGAAGGGCAGACGTATTCCTTTTATGAAGTGGGCCTCCATTCCGCTGGCCCTGTGTACGGTGCTTGTTTTCTGTGCACCGGTAGGCCGGATCAGTAATGTCAATGTCTTCTGGATCTTCCTTTTTATCATGGGCTATTACCTGGCTATTACGGCCTACTGTACGCCTTACAATGCCCTGATCGCGGAGCTGGGCCATGATCAGAATGAAAGACTGTCTATTTCTACAGCTATCTCACTGACCTTTATCGTAGGTACAGCCTTTGCCTATGTGGCCCCGGTGATCTGGGGAATGCTGGAGGGCGGTATGGGACGTGTGCCGGCCATGCGTGTGACCTTTGCGGGTATGGCTGTCGTCTCTGTGATCTGTATGCTGGTACCGGTGTGGACGATTGATGAAAAAGCGCATGTCCAGACGAAACCTTCCGAAGGCACGGCTTTTTCCTCCCTTATCAAAACTTTTAAAAACGGTGATTTCAGACTCTTTGTGGGCTCTGATATCTTTTACTGGATCGGTCTGACCATGTTCCAGACCGGCCTGCCGTTCTTTGTGACATCCCTGCTTAAGCTGCCGGAGAGCATGTCCACCATTTACTTTGTGGCCATGACGGCACTGTCCCTGGTCTTTTATCCCGCGGTCAATATCCTGACCAGGAAACTGGGCAAGAAAAAACTGGTCCTTGTGGCCTTCTTTATCTTCGCGGCAGCCTTCTTCTACACCTCCAGAATGGGAGAGTCTCTGGGCGTTTCCCCGACGATCCAGGGTTATATTCTGGTGGTTGTGGCAGCCTTCCCCATGGCAATCTTCGGTATCCTGCCTCAGGCTATTGTCGCGGATGTGGCTGAGAGTGAGGCTATCCTGACCGGTGAGAACCGTGAGGGTATGTTTTACGCAGCCAGGACCTTTGCCTTTAAACTGGGGCAGAGTGTGGCCATGCTGCTTTTTACGGCCCTGGCGACTCTGGGCAGCGGCAGTGACGGCTATCGTATCGTTGCGGCCACAAGCGCAGGTCTGGCCCTGATCGGAGGTATCCTCCTGATCTTCTTTAATGAGAAACGTATCAACAATATCATTATTAACAGAGGACGGTCCTTATAAATGATTAAGATCTGTAAAATGGAAAAGCTGCAGGCACCTCAGGTGACCCTGGTGGATGAAGACCGGTTTTTTCAGGAGATGAGGCAGAGAGTGGAACCTTTCCTGACCGGGCACAAGGTCAAGGGATATATGGGAAAACTCTACTACGAGCTGTATCCGTTGAAAGAAGCCCGGGGGACCATTGTCATCTGTCACGGCTATACGGAGAGCTGTGAAAAATGGCATGAAATGATCTCTTATTTCCTTCAGGCCGGTTATCAGACGGCCATCATGGATCAGAGGGGACATGGCCATTCCATGCGGCTGACCGGGAATCCAAACCTGGTCCATGTCGATCGTTTTGATGATTATGTTGAAGATCTGCACCGTTTTGTCCATGAAGTCGTTATGGAAAAGATGGCGGTGGATCAGAACCGTCTGTTTCTGCTGGGGCATTCCATGGGCGGCTGTGTGAGCGTCAGATATCTGGAAAAAAACCGGGATGACTTTGCCGGGGCTGTTTTTAACGCTCCCATGCTGGGGATCAATTTCGGAAGTCTGCCTCTGAGTGCGGCCCGAATGATCTGTGTCAGTCAGATTGCTCTGGGCAGAGGAAAGCAGCATATCAGCGGCCAGAAGGATTTTGATCCCAGACCGGATTTTGATCACTGTTCCGCAAGTTCCAGACCCAGATATGACTATTATCATCAACTGAGAATTGAAGAACCGGATTACAGAACCAGCTTTGCCACCTACAGGTGGGGGTATGAAGCCATACAGGCAGGCCTAAAGGCTGTCAGGGATGCCGGGAAGGTGAGCTGCCCCTTCCTGATGATCATTGCCGGAAAAGATAACCTGGTCTCGAGGGAGGCCCAGGAGGAGTTCCTTAAGAAGGCAGAGAATGGGAGAGCGCTTCTGATGGAAGACAGCCGTCATGAGACCTTCAGAGCACCGAACGAACAGCTGGCGATGTATCTGCAGAATGTACTGGCGTTTTTTGAAGAATGCTAAAAAGCCGGTCCTTATTAAAAGGACCGACTTTATACATGATGTCTTTCGTTTGTGAAGAAGATTTACAGCCTGTACTGATGCTCGGCAAAGATGGGACGAATCGCAACATAAGCAATCCGGGCGACATCCTTAACTGCCTCCTCAGAACAGCCAAAGGCCAGCCAGTTGCGGGTAATACCCAGAAGGCCCATAAGACCGTAGTAGAAGACTAAACGGGCCTCTTTCTTTAAGATGACTTCTTCACGTTCCTCGATGTTTTTTACCAGATAATCGATGCATCCCTCAACGATTTCGGTGACAAACTTAAAATCACCATGGGTACTGATCAGAGCCTGAATAATGCTGCTGTATTTACAGACAAAAGAAAAATAATTCTCACAGCAGGCAAGGCTGAAAGGATTGTTGTCTTCCCAGCTGGATGATACGGCTGCCTTTAACTGTGCATGGATATCATCCTCCGTATGCTCAAGAAGATCCTCGATGTTCTGGTAGTGAAGGTAAAATGTGGACCGGTTGATATCCGCTGCTGTAACCAGCTCCTTCACTGTGATGTCTTCAACCGATTTTGTCTGCATCAGCTGTGCCAATGCATTTTGAATGTTTCTCCGTGTTCGGACAATTCGCCTGTCCGGTGTGCGACTATGTGTCATAATAAGCCTCGAAAAATATAGTGACTGTATATAAATGGACTACAAAAGTAGTATAGAATTTAACAAATTGAATGTCAAGATGCAAAAAGTTGCATGATTATCTAGTATACATTATTTTTGCACTCAAATACATCATATAAGACATAGAAAGGGAAAATAATGCGTAAATTTAATAGGGTATTCCTGATTGTTCTGGATTCTCTCGGAATTGGCGCCATGCCCGATGCAAAAGAGTTCGGTGACGCCGGAACAGATACATTGGGGCATATTGATACGCATGTGACGCATCTGAATATACCCAATCTGCAGAGGCTTGGACTGGCCAACCTTCATCCGCTGACCCATGCAGCCCCAGTTTCCAGGCCCCTCGGACGTTTTGCCCGTCTTTATGAGAAGAGCCGGGGTAAGGATACCATGACCGGTCACTGGGAGATGATGGGGATTGAGACCAAAAAGCCCTTTGTCACTTTTACGGAGCATGGCTTTCCGAAGGAACTGATCGACGCCCTGGAGAAGGAAACCGGTCATAAGGTCATCGGAAACAAGAGCGCCAGCGGCACCGCAATCCTGGATGAGCTGGGTGAAGAGGAGATCGCCACCGGTCATATGATCGTCTATACATCTGCGGATTCTGTCCTTCAGATCTGCGGCAATGAAGAGACCTTTGACCTGAAGGAGCTTTACCGCTGCTGTGAGATCGCCCGCAAGCTGACCATGAAGGATGAGTGGCGGGTAGGACGTGTCATTGCCAGACCCTACGTCGGCAAAAAGAAGGGTGAGTTTGTAAGAACCAGCAATCGTCATGACTATGCCGTAAAGCCGCCAGGCAAAACAGCACTGGATGCTTTGAAGGAAGCGGGATATGACTGTATTTCGGTCGGAAAGATCTATGATATTTTTGATTCGGAAGGGCTGACAGAATCCAATAAATCAAAGAGCTCGGTCCACGGCATGGAGCAGACCATTGAGATCGCCGGAAGAGATTTTACAGGTCTTTGTTTTGTCAATCTGGTGGATTTTGACGCTCTGTGGGGCCACCGAAGAAATCCTGTGGGTTACGGTGAGGAAATCGAACGTTTTGATGTGAAGCTGGGAGAGCTGATGGAAGTCCTTCGGGAGGACGACCTGCTGATCATGACGGCGGATCATGGCAATGATCCCACGCATACGGGAACGGATCATACCAGGGAGACCGTCTTTATGCTGGCCTGGTCCCCGTCTTACAAGTCGGGCGGTCTGCTGCCGGAGGCTGATACCTTTGCGGTCCTGGGCGCTTCGATCGCCGATAATTTCGGCGTGAAAATGCCGGAGGGAACCATCGGCACATCCATTCTGGACAGCCTGGAATAAAAAAGTGCGAAAAGGAACAGGGACGCCGCAGGGCGTCCCTTTCTGTATGTTTCAGAAGAATCAATAGTTTTTGGCTTCAATTTCAAAATAGCTTTGGGGATGTTTGCAGACCGGGCAGATCTCAGGCGCTTCAGTGCCGATAACGATATGGCCGCAGTTACGGCATTCCCACATCTGGATACCGCTCTTTTTGAAAACTTCCATGACTTCCACATTGTGGAGCAGGGCACGGTAGCGTTCTTCATGACGTTTTTCGATGGCGGCTACGCCTCTGAACTGCTGTGCCAGCTCGTGGAAACCTTCTTCATCAGCTTCCCTGGCCATGCGTTCATACATATCTGTCCACTCATAGTTTTCACCCTCGGCAGCGTGCTGCAGATTCTCGGGTGTATCGCCAAGTTC
>CADAIF010000061.1 GCA_902787905.1 uncultured Lachnospiraceae bacterium | reverse complement strand
TTTCCCGAAGGATATGAACTTTGAGGATTTCTGCTACAGGTGCGCTGTCAAGGGCGAGCCTCTGCACACTTATGTAAGCCTTTATCAGATGGGTTTGTGGCTGAATATGTTTCTTCTGCCGCTCAGCTCCGACAAGGAGAACGTGGGCTACTGCATATACACATACGAAGCCGCTCCTCTTGTAAACGCAGACAAAATGTCAGATGTTTCGGCTGAAAACGCCGCATCTCCCCCGGGATCCTGTGTTAAGTATTTTTCAAGCTGTATATTATTTTGTACATTTCTTTCTGCCTGCAGGGCAAAAACTTTCTCTCCGGCTTCGGTCATGGCCTCGGCTGCCAGCCGCATCCGCCAGTCCTCATAGAGCCTGGACTCCGATAATTCACGGCCCAGAAGGCTGGATCCCTTAGGTACATTTCTCAGCCCCTCGATCAGGGCCTGGTCCTTGGCGCTGACCATGGCAGAGGGACTGCCCCCGGCCTTCTCCTTCCTTTCCAGATAGTGCCGGTAGGCGAAGGGATACCAGAGGGCCTCCCCCTTCTCCAGGATCAGAAGGGCGTCGGCCACCCGGTCGACCAGGTAGCGGTCATGGGAAATGATGATCAGAGTGCCGGTGTAAGCCCTCAGGGCGGATTCGATCGTCTCCTTTGCGGAGATGTCCATGTGGTTGGTGGGCTCATCCAGCAGCATCAGATTTGGCCGCTCCTGCATCAGCTCCGCCAGGACCAGCCGGCTCTTCTCGCCGCCGGAAAGGTCATTGATCCGCTTATAGACATCCCGCCCCCGAAAGAGCCAGGCGGCCAGGATGTTTCTGGCTTCCTTCTCCTGCAGGATGGGGAAATGCTTCATAAAATGATGCAGCACGCTGTCTTCGGACCTGAGATCGGCGCTGTGCTGGTCAAAGTAGGCCGGAAAGACATTTTCCCCCATGACGCAGCTGCCGGAAAGGGCCGGCAGAAGGCCTGCCACTGTCTTTAAAAAGGTGGTCTTGCCGGCCCCGTTGGGCCCGATCACAGCGATCTTCTGCCCCCGCCGGATCCGGATCGACAGGTCCGAAAAGAGGGGCCGGTCATAGCCGGCTTTCAGCTTCTCTGTCGTCAGCACCCACTTGGGGCCCGCCGTTTCCGGCGTGATCTCACCGGTAAAGATATGGCAGTCCTCCATCTCCGGCTTTTCCACCCTGTCCATCCGCTCCAGCAGTTTTTTCCTGGACCTGGCAAAGGAAGCCTTTCTGGGCTTTCCCTTGAACTTGCGGATCAGGGCCTCCTCCCGGGCGACCTCCTCCTGCTGCCGGGCCCAGGTCTTCTCCTGAATCCGCAGGCGTTTAAGCTTCTCCCGCCGGTAGTCTGTATAATTGCCGGCATAGCGGGTCAGCTTACCGCCCTCGAGCTCATAGATCACCTGGGCGGTCTCATCCAGAAAGAAGCGGTCGTGAGAGACCATGACCACGGCGCCCGGCCAGGTCTTCAGATATTTCTCCAGCCAGCGGACGGCCCCCATATCCAGATGGTTGGTGGGCTCATCCAGCAGCAGGATATCCGGCTGACTGAGCAGCAGGCGGATCAGGCCGATCCGGGTCTGCTCTCCGCCGGAAAACTGCCCCAGCGTCTTTTTCTTGTCCTCCTTGGAAAAGCCGAAGGCCGTCATCATCCGGTCATAGCGCTGCTCAAAGTCAAAACGCTCCCGGCTCCAGGGGTCCTCCGCCGCCGCGGCCGACATGATCAGATCCTCTGCCGTCAGCGACAGATCCGGAAAAACCTGCTGGGAAAGCATGCCCACCGTCAGACTGCGGGAGGCATAGATGACCGGCTGCCTGCGCCTGTCGTCTCTGTCCGGGGTCAGCTCGCCGGCGATCAGGCGGAGCAGGGTCGTTTTGCCGGCCCCGTTTTTGCCGACAACAGCGATCCTTTCATGGCCCCTTATCTCAAAATCAAAATGGGACAGGACCGTCTGCCCGCCGGCAGACAGTGTCCCGTCCGTAATTTTATATAACATCCGTCATACTCCGTTATACTGATTCGTCCTCTGTTTTACCCTGCAGATAATAGATGAACTGCTGGGCCGTTCTGCCTGAGATGCCGCCGTGGGCGATCTCCCACTGGGTGGCCTTGCGGCAAAGCTCCTCGTCGCTTAAGGTAAGGCCCGCCCGTCTGGCCAGGCCGATGACGATGGCGTTGAATTCCTTTCTGGAAGGCTTGCTGTAGCAGATCTGGACGCCGAAACGATGGGCCAGAGACAGCTTCTCTTCGACCGTATCTGACCTGTGCAGACCGTTGTCGTGCTCCATATCGCTCCTGTCGTTCCAGGTCTCACGGATCAGGTGCCTGCGGTTGGAGGTGGCGTAGATCAGGATATTGTCCGGACGGGTCTCCACGCCTCCCTCGATGACCGCCTTCAGGAACTTGTACTCGATCTCATGCTCCTCGAAGGACAGATCGTCCATATAAATGATGAACTTGTAGTTCCTGTTCTTGATCTGGGCGATCACATTGGACAGGTCCCGGAACTGGTGCTTGTAGATCTCGATCATCCGCAGGCCCCGGTCGTAGTAGGCATTGACGATGGCCTTGATACTGGTGGACTTGCCGGTGCCGCTGTCCCCGTAAAGGAGGACGTTGTTGGCCTTGCGGCCCTCCACAAAGGCCTCGGTGTTCTCGATGAGCCTGGCCTTCTGCAGCTCGTAGCCGATCAGGTCGTCCAGCATGACCCGGTCCATGTTGTTGATGGGACAGAAGGTCACCATATTCTCGGTCCTGGAGGCGATCCTGAAGGCCTTGTTCAGGCCGAACATGCCCACGCCGTAGTCTCTGTAAAAGCCGGTGACGATGTCGAAAAAGGCGCTTTCATCCGCCGCCTGCTCAAGGCGCTCGGACAGGGCCTGGACCTTCTCACTGACATTTTTGTTGTACATCAGCTCCTTCTTGCCGATGGACTGATAATTGGACAGTCGGGTGAAGACATCGATGCCCAGGGCCTCTTCGATCCCGGAAAAATCAAAGTCAAAGAGGGCCTTGAAGGCCTTGTAGTCGCCCAGGGCGAAATAATTGACACTGCCCTGGCTGGCCCCCACCTTCTCACTGGTCAGACTGAAGGGGTTCTCGTCCGTGATCAGCAGGTAGGTCAGATAATTGTGCCAGAGATTTTTGTCGAAGCCGTAATCCGTGCCCAGCTGCAGCAGATGCTTGACCTGGGTGTAGATCCTGGTGATCAGCTCATCATCGGACTGGGTCTTCTGGTCGAACTGACGGAAGATGTCCGCCAGCTGCATGAGAATGGTGTCCCGGGGCATATCCCCGTAGATCAGGAGTTTTGAAACGATTCTGTACATAATGCCTGTCCTTTTAGTGCTTTAAATTAATAAAGTAACAGTAGGATTCTTAAAATTTCTGTGCTATAATAGGGCAAACAGCCTTTATTTTTACCGGAGGTATCTATTATGGACCACGAATTCATGCAAATGGAATTTTTAAGAAAGCTTCCGATCCCCAAGGAGATCAAAGCCCGGTATCCCATCTCCGATGAGACGGCCCGGCACAAGGCAGCCCGGGACGAGGAGATCAAAAAGATCTTTACCGGAGAATCCGATAAATTCATCCTGATCATCGGCCCCTGCTCCGCCGACAGTGAAGCCCCGGTCATGGAATATCTGTACCGCCTGGCCCGGGTCCAGGAAAAGGTGAAGGACCGCATTCTCATGATCCCCCGCATCTACACCAACAAGCCCCGCACCACCGGCAAGGGCTACAAGGGAATGCTGCACCAGCCGGATCCGGAGAAGCAGCCGGACCTTTTAGAGGGTCTGATCGCCATCCGCAAGCTCCATACCCGAGCCATTGTGGAGACCGGCTTCAGCTGTGCCGATGAAATGCTCTACCCGGAAAATCACCGCTACCTGTCCGACCTGCTCAGCTATGTGGCCGTAGGCGCCCGTTCCGTCGAGGATCAGATCCACCGGCTGACGGCCAGCGGCATCGGCATCCCCTGTGGTATGAAAAACCCCACCAGCGGCGATTTCACCGTTATGCTCAATTCCATCGAAGCCGCCCAGAGCCGGCAGATGTTTGTCTACCGCGGCTGGGAGGTCAAAACGCCCGGCAACCCGCTGACCCACGCGATCCTGCGCGGTTCCGTCAACAAGCGGGGCCAGACCAACCCCAACTACCACTTTGAGGACCTGATCCGTCTCCATGGCATGTATGAGGAAAAGGGCCTGCAGAACATGGCCTGCATCGTAGACACCAACCACTCCAACTCCGGCAAGCAGTACCTGGAGCAGATCCGTATCGCCAACGAGGTCCTCCACAGCCGCCGCCACAGCAGTGAGGTCCGCAGCATGGTCAAGGGCTTCATGATCGAGAGCTATCTGGAAGACGGCGCTCAGAAGATCGGCGAAGGGGTTTTCGGCAAGTCCATCACCGACCCCTGTCTGGGCTGGGAAAAGACCGAAGACCTGATCTACCAGATTGCCGAACAGGTTTAAATCAGATAATTGTATTTAAAAGAGGATGTCAGAAGGCATCCTCTTTTTGTGCCTTTTACACCATCACCGGCGGGCCGTCATGCCAGATGTGCCGGATCCAGGCTTCCACTTCCCGCCAGGCCTCTCTGGCCTCCGGGAAGGTATACTGACCCAGCTGAAAATCATGGAACATGCCCGGGTAGATATGCTGATAGACGGTCACGCCCTCGTGCCTGGCCTTCCTCACCACCCGCAGGGTGTCGGACAGGAGCATTTCATATTCACCCACCTGCATGAGCATGGGCGGAAAGCCTGTAAAATCCCCCATCAGGGGAGACAGATAGGGATCCGACACATCGTGGCCCGCCGCATAGCCGTCCCGGTAGGAAACGATATCCTCGGACTGACCGAAAACCGGATCCGTCTCAAAATGCTTCTTGTGGGAGGCCCCGCTCAGGGTCAGGTCCGTCCAGGCGGACATGGTGATCAAAGCAGCCGGCAAAGGCTCTCCCCGGTCCTTCAGGAAATGGCACAGAGCCAGGGTCAGGCCGCCGCCGGCGGAATCCCCGGCGATCATGATGTTTTCAGGCCTGTAGCCGAATTCCAGCAGCCAGCGGTAGGTGGCCGCCGCGTCCTCCAGGGCCGCAGGGAAAGGATCCTCAGGCGCCACCCGGTAATCGATGGTGACCACATCGGCCCCCTTGCTGATCCGGTGATAGATCACGGCCAGGTCCCGGTAGCTGTTGTGCAGACAGCCATGGTAACCGCCCCCGTGCAGCTGCAGGATGACCCTGCGGCCCCGGCCGCTGTCCGGAACATCTCTCCCGGTCAGAAGCTCCATGGAGAACCGGTCCAGCATGTCGAAAACCTGCCTGGCCATCAGGGGCGGGCAGATCCAGGCCGGCTCATGCCTGTTCAGATAATTACGAAATTCCGCATCCTGGGCCAGATGCCCCAGCCGAGGCAGATGATTGACCAGGCGGATGATCTCCGTCACCCTCCGGCCCTGCAGGCTCACGCGTTTATAATCACTCATACATGAAATCTCCGTTTCAGCTCCCCGGTCATCTGCCGGTCGCCGAAAATGACCGTCAGCAGAAGGAAGCCGCCCGTGACGCAGACGCAGAGCACCGGCATCACCACGTTATGGACCTGGTGGGTCAGGTAAAGGATCAGCAGGACCACGCTGCAGACCATGACAAAAAGCAGCAGCATGGTATAGCTGTACCAGGTCTGCCGGTTCAGGGCCATGAAGAAGAAGACCAGCACGTCGCCGAAAAGGATCAGGCCGGGAATGGCATATTCCAGGGCCCAGCCGTGGGCGCCCGTGAAATGGTCGATCCCCAGAAGCAGCAGCATGGTAAAGCCCAAAAGCAGGCCCACCTTCAGGGCATAGCCGGAATCATGGCGGATCCAGTAGACCAGGAACAGGTAGATATAAAGCACAACGATGCCGCTGATGATCGACCACCAGTAGCCTGGCGTCGTAAAGTAGTCCACGGCCACGGCAATGGCCTGGCCCAGGATCAGCAGGAATAAAAGCACATGCATCCAGCGCCGGATCCGCATCTTAATGTCCCGGACATCCGGGTAAGGGGCCGTCAGAAGGGCAAAATCCTCCGGCAGATCAGGCATATGGTCCGGTGCCTGGTCCAGAACCTTATGACACAGGGGACAGACCTGCCGCTCATCAAAGATGAGCACATTGCAATGAGTACATCTGTTCATAAGCGTCACTCCTCATACACGCCGTTGGTATGGACAGCCGCATGCACGCCCAGCCCTGTCAGGGTCTGGAAAAAGCGCCCCTGCACGGAGGTTCCCGCCAGAACGGACGTGAAAGTAATGGTCAGCCGGTCCTCGTAGGCGACCACGGCCGCCTTCATATTCTGGCCCGAGGACATGGAGATCAGACAGGAGATATTCCTGACATAGGGCCTGTAGGGCTCCCGCAGCTCCACCCTGCCGATATTGGTCACAGTCGTGGTGCAGGCGTGGCTGGAGGCCTCATAGACCTGCCTGACGGCCAGCCTCTTGATGACCAGGGGCACCAGACGCACGATCAGGTTTCGCTCATTGGACACATTATAGGTGATGATCTCATCCAGATTCTCCTTGGTGATCTGACCCTTTAAGGAGTCACTGACGATCTGCAGCACCTCATCCAGGGTGATTCCCTCCCGATCCGGCAGAAATTCCGCCGTAACGATGGCGAAGAAATTCTTCATGGTGTGGGACTCATAATAGGGCCGCAGATTCACCGGCACCGCGCAGGCCACAGGCTCGTCAGATGCCCTGCCGCCCAGATATTCCCGGTAAATGGCGTAGCAGTAGACGCCCACCAGGAGGGTGTTTAAAGAGACCCCCTTTTCATGGGCGACCCGCTTCAGCTCCGCCAGGGGCATGATGCCCTCGATCAGGCCCACTGCCCCGTCCGGCAGATGTTCCCCGTGCAGGGTCACTGCCTGGCTGTTTTTGTAGCGTTTCTTATCTCCGCCTGTTTTCCTGTAATTCTTGATATAACTGTCCTCATAGTCCAGAAAAATATCCGAGGACAGCTTGTCCGCCTCGCCGGCCAGAGCCTCCGGATAGCGGAGCCTGAGATACTGGTAGATGATCTCCTTGATGAAGACCACGCCGCCGAAGCCGTCAGTCAGCGCATGGAAGACCTCCAGATTGATCCTGCAGTCATAGTAGGTCAGCCGGAACAGATACTGATTGTTCTTGCTCCGGTTGATGTAGCTGCCTGGATAATCGTGCTCCTCCACCACCGGCGGATAAGGCCGCCTGTTTTCCTCAAAATAGTACCAGAAGAGCCCTGTCCTGAGACGCATGCGGAAGACGGAGAAGGACTTTAAGACCTTTTCCTGGGCCGCCTGCAGGCAGGCCCTGTCCACCGGCTCGGTCAGCACGCAGGAGATGCGCCAGACGCTGGACATGCTCTCCGAGGCGATCACGGGAAAAAGCAGGGCTGTATTGTCCAGCTTGTCCCATGAGACCTGTTTAGTGTTTTTCAAACTCTCTTCCTCCCTGTACTTTACAGGTATTTTCCGACATTGCCCTTGGGCTTTACAGATACTCCGGCCGCATGACCAGGGTCCGTGCCGGCATATTTTCAGACAGGATCAGTGCCCCGTCCGTAAGCTCTGTCTTATCCCTCAAGGCCGTAAAGGCAGATACCGGCCCGATGACATCGTAGCCGAAGCCCTCTCCCCTGAAATGCATGGGGATGGTCACCCTGGCCCCGATCTGATCTGCCATGGCACTGGCCTGGGCCGCGTCGATAGTAAAGAAGCCGCCCACCGGGATCATCAGGACATCCGCGCCCTTTAAAAGGTCCGCCTGGCCAGGGGGCAGCTCGCAGCCGATATCGCCCATGTGGACCAGCTTCAGGCCGAGGCCCTCAATAATGTAGATCTTATTCGTGCCCCGCTTGGCCCCCTGCACCTCATCGTGGAAGGTATCAATGCAGGAGATCTTAAAAGGGTTCTCCCTGCCGGGGATCTTTCCGATCTCGCTCTCCGCGCAGTGGTCATGATGCCCGTGAGTGCACAGAACCAGGTCCGCCTGCTCCTTCAGGGGCTTCAGTCCCGGCACAGAACCCGGCTCGTAGGGGTCTATGATAATGATATAGTTATCCGCAGTGATCTTAAAACAGGCATGTCCCAGCCAATTCAGTTTTACCATGATGTCCCTCCTAGTTCTCGATGATCTCTATCTTTTCGATGACCGGCTGATTCTCCCTGGCCACACTGCCGTTGCCGTCCGTGACGACCGCGGCCTCACAGATCTTGTCCACGATTTCCATGCCCTCCGTCACTTCTCCGAAGGCAGCATAGTCCCCGTTCAGATGAGGCGCGTCCTGCTGCATGATAAAGAACTGGGAAGAAGCGCTGTTGGGATCCTGAGCCCGGGCCATGGACACCACACCCCGGACGTGGGCCAGGTCATTGTCCACGCCGTTGGACTTGAATTCGCCCTTGATCATGTGGTCGGACCCGCCGGTACCGTCCCCGTTGGGATCGCCGCCCTGGATCATAAAGCCGTTGATGATGCGGTGGAAGGTCAGCCCGTCATAGAAGCCTTCCCTTGCCAGCTTCACAAAATTGGCCGCAGAAATGGGTGCCTTGTCCTGGCGCAGGGTAAAGCGGATCTCCCCGTAATCCTTCACTGTGATCACGGCCTCATAGGTCTTCCCCTCATCCAGCAGACTCTCGGTCTCCGCCGCGGTGTTTTCCCCGGCCCTGCCGGCAGAGCTTCCCGCCGGCGCGCCGCAGGCCAGAAGCCCCGATGCCGCCATAAGCATAATGATCAAAGCCGTCATGAATTTTTTAAACATAAACAAACCTCCCGTGGAAATGCTGTTGATTTTACTATAACCATTATTGAGGGAAAAAACAAGAAGCTTA
>CADAIF010000060.1 GCA_902787905.1 uncultured Lachnospiraceae bacterium | reverse complement strand
TTATCCTGGCGACCACCGAGGCCCACAAGATCCCGGTGACCATCCTGTCCAGGTGTCAGCGTTACGATTTCCGCAGGATCACGTCCCGGACCATCGCGGACCGGCTGCATGAGCTGACGGAAGCGGAAAATATCACGGTCCAGTCCCAGGCGCTGGATTATATCGCCCGCACAGCGGACGGATCCATGCGTGACGCCTTAAGCCTGCTGGACCAGTGTGTCGCCTTTTACGTGGGCCAGTCCCTGACCTATGACAAGGTGCTGGATGTGCTGGGCGCGGTGGATACATCGGTCTTTGAGCGGCTGCTGGAAAGTGTGGCGGCCGGGGATACCATCAGTGTGCTGAAGCTTGTGGAGGAGGTCAATATGCAGGGCCGGGATATGACCCAGTTTGCGGCGGACATGACCTGGTTTCTGCGGAATCTTATGATCCTTAAGGGGAGCGACGCGGCCTCTGAGCTGGTGGAGGCTTCCGAGGAGCAGCTGGCCCGCATGCGGGAAACGGCTGACCTGTTTGATCTTGAGACCCTGATGCGCTATATCCGCATCTTTTCCGAGCTGACGGGGCAGATGCGCTATGCCACTCAGAAGCGGGTGGTCCTGGAGGTGGCCCTGATCAAGCTTTGCCGGCCGGCCATGGAGACGGGGCTGGAGGATATTCTGGACCGGATCCGGGTTCTGGAAAAGGCAGCGGCAGGCGGTATGTTTGCGGCGGCGCCTGCTCAGGCCATGTCGGCAGCGCCGGCAGCCCAGGCCAGGCCGAAGGCTCTGGCCAAACCGGTGTCGGAGGATATCCGCATGATCATCGACCGCTGGCAGGAGATCTGCGGGGACATGAGCATCAGTATGAGCAGCATGCTTAAGGGCGCCGATCTGGCGGAGGGAAAGGAAGGACATCTTCTGATCCGTCTGCCGGACGCGATGCGGCATGATTATTTCGCGAAAAATGAAAAAAATATGCGCGAACTGACCACTGTGATCGCCCAGAGGACGGACCTGGATGTGACCGTCGATCTGGAGACCGCGGACGGGACCGGTCCCGCCGACGCTGATTTTATCGATCCGCGTCAGGTCTTTTCGGGCTTTGACCAGTTTGAAGAAGAATAGATCTATGACTTAAGGAGGATGTAACAATGGCAAGAAGAGGCGGTTTCCCGGGAGGTATGCCCGGCAATATGAATAATCTGATGAAGCAGGCACAGCGTATGCAGAAGCAGATGGAGGAAGCCCAGAAGGATCTGGAGACAAAGGAATTTGAAGCCAGCGCCGGCGGCGGTGTGGTCAAGGCCACCGTCAACGGCAAGAAGGAGCTGGTCTCCGTCAAGATCGATCCGGACGCCGTGGATCCGGAGGATGTGGAAATGCTGGAGGATATGATCGTGGCAGCGGTCAATGAGGCCATGCGCGGCATGAATGAGATCTCCACCCAGACCATGTCCAAGATCACCGGCGGTATCGGCGGAGGCTTCGGCTTCTGATGGAGATCTACAGCGGACAGATGGGCCGGCTCATCGAGCAGCTGGGAAAACTCCCGGGCATCGGTCCCAAATCGGCGCAGCGGCTGGCCTTTCATATTATCAATATGCCTGAGGACCAGGTACAGCATCTGGCGGACACCATCGTGAGCGCCAGGAAGAAGATCCGCTACTGCAGCAAGTGCTGGAATCTGTCCGATGAGGAACTTTGTCCGGTGTGCAGGAATCCCCGCAGGGACACGAAGACCATCATGGTGGTGGAGACTCCCAGGGATCTTGCGGCCTACGAAAAGACGCAGAAATACGAGGGCGTCTATCATGTCCTGCACGGGGCCATTTCGCCCATGCTGGGCATCGGCCCCTCGGATATCCGTCTGAAGGAGCTTATGGTTCGCCTTCAGGATGAGGATGTGGAGGAAGTTATCATCGCCACCAATAATACGCTGGAGGGCGAGACGACGGCCATGTATATCAGTAAACTGATCAAACCTACCGGAATCCGGGTGACCCGGATCGCCAGCGGCGTGCCGGTGGGCGGTGATCTTGAATACATTGACGAGGTGACCCTGCTTCGGGCCCTCGACGGAAGAACGGAATTATAAGAAGGCAATAAATGAAGAAACAGCAGGTATGGCACGCGGGCATTGACATCGGGTCCACGACGACCAAGATCGCGGTGATCGATGACCGGAATCAGATGATATACTCGGAGTATGTCAGGCATCATTCCCATCAGGTGAAAAGTGTATATGAGGCGCTTTTAAAGCTGGCTTCCCTGTATCCGGACGCGGCTTTTCATATCGCCATGACAGGCTCCGGCTCCAAGCTGATCTCCGAAAGGCTCGGACTGCCCTTTATCCAGGAGGTTGTTGCCAACGCCCTGGCTCTTCGGGTGCTTTACGGGAACGTGCGGACAGCCGTGGAGCTTGGCGGACAGGATGCCAAGCTCATTTTTTTCAGGAAAGATGAGACCAGGGGAGACCTGAATGTCTCCGATATGCGTATGAACGGCAGCTGTGCCGGCGGTACCGGGGCCTTTATCGATGAGATGGCCCAGGTTCTAAAGGTGGATGTGGAGGATTTCAATGGCTGCGCCGCCAAAGGCAGCACGGTCTATCCCATCTCCGGCAGATGCGGCGTCTACGCCAAAACGGATATCCAGCCCTTGCTGAACCAGGGCGTCGCCCGGGAGGATCTGGCCCTGTCCACCTTCCATGCCATCGCCAAGCAGACCATCGGCGGTCTGGCCCAGGGCCTGGACATTCTGCCTCCGGTGGCCTTTGAGGGCGGGCCCTTGTGCTTTAACCCGGTGCTGATCCGGGTCTTCGCCGAGCGTCTGAACCTGAAAGAGGAAGATATTATCATTCCCGAGCATGCGGAAGTCATGGTGGCCTACGGGGCAGCCCTGTCCTTCCGGAGTCTCTTTGAGGGCCATGAGGAGACCGTGGATCCCGCGGCCCTGGCTGCGGAGATGGAAAAGCATCTTCTGGGTGAAGTCCTGTTTTCCGCCGGTACGACCCGGCCCTTCTTCGAACCCGAGGAGGAAAAAGAGGCTTTCCTTACCCGTCACAAACGGCCGGACCGGGATTTTTCCGCCGGCAGCGAAAGTCATATCCGGGCCTTTCTGGGCATTGATTCCGGAAGCACCACCACCAAGTTTGTGCTGATGGATGAAAATGAACAGCTGCTGGACAGCTTCTACGCCCGTAATCAGGGGGATCCTCTGATGGTGGCCAAGGAAGCCCTGATCAGCATGCGTGACCGTTATCGGAGCCGGGGTCAGACCCTGGAGATTCTGGCGGCCGCTTCCACAGGCTACGGCGAGCTCCTTTTCCAAAAGGCCTTTCACACGGAGTGCCATCTGGTGGAGACGGTGGCCCATGCCCGGGCGGCGGAAAAATATATTCCTGACGCCACCTTTATCCTGGATATCGGCGGTCAGGACATGAAAGCCATATGGCTGGATCATGGCATCATCACGGATATCATGATCAATGAGGCCTGCTCTTCGGGATGCGGGTCCTTCCTGGAAAATTTCGCGGATACGCTGAACATCCCTGTGGAGAAGATCGCCGAGGCGGCATTTTCCTCTGCCGAGCCCGCTGCCCTTGGCAGCCGCTGCACGGTCTTCATGAACAGCAGTATCATCACAGAGCAGAGAAACGGCAGGCAGCCGGCGGATATCATGGCCGGACTCTGCCGGTCTATCATAGAAAACGTCTTCACCAAGGTTATCCGCATCTCCAATACCCGGAGCCTGGGTGACCGTGTTGTCGTTCAGGGCGGTACCTTTGAAAATGATGCCGTTTTGTGCGCCATGGAGCAGTATCTGGGCAGGCGGGTCATCAGGGCCCCCTATCCCGGGATCATGGGTGCCATCGGCGCGGCCCTGACCGCCAGAGAAAACTATCTGGGCGGCCAGAGGGAAAAGACCTTTATCGGTCTGGACGCTCTGGACGGTTTTTCCTATACCCAGGAGGCCAATGAACCCTGCCCCTTCTGCAGCAATCACTGCAGACGCACCATTGTGCGCTTTTCCGGCGGGGACCAGTGGGTCACCAACAACCGCTGCGAGCGGGGTGAGATCCTGGGCGATCCCAGGGACAGTGAGGTGCGCCGGCGTCTGGCTGAGGTCAGTCGCAAAAAGGCCTCTGTCCCCAATCTTTTTAATCTGAGAGAAAAGCTGCTGATGCAGGATTATCCTTACCTGGAGGATGTTCCCGCCATGGGTATGACCATCGGCCTGCCCAGGGTCCTGGCCTTCTGGGAGACCATGCCCTTCTGGCGGACCTTCCTCAGGTCCTGCGGCTTTGAGGTAAAGGTATCCCCGGAGAGCACCCGTAAGATCTACGAGAACGGTCTTTACGCCGTGACATCGGATACCATCTGTTTCCCGGCCAAGCTGGTCCACGGACATGTGCGCTGGCTCATGGACGCGGGTGTGGACAGGATCTTTATGCCTTCCATTACCACGGTCTCCTCGGAGAATACCGAAAAGACCAGTCAGTCCATGTGCGCCGTGGTCAAGGGCTATCCCATTGTCATGCGCAATTCGGACAATCCCTCAGACCGGGGCGGCGTGCCCTTTGACGCGCCTCTCTGGCACTGGTATACAGAAAAAGACAGAGACCGTCAGCTGACGGCTTATATGAAAGAGACCTTTGGTCTGGACGAAGGCCTGGTGCGTCGGGCTGTCGCCGCGGCAGACGCTGCCCAGGAGGCCTTCAAAAACCAGCTGAAGGCGGCGGGAGCGGCCATTATTGAGGATGTCAAGGCTGCCGGAAAATACGCGGTGGTCCTGGCTTCCAGACCCTATCAGAACGATCCCCTGGTCAACCATGAGCTGCCGGATATGTTCACTGCTATGGGGATCCCTGTCCTCACCGCGGATTCGATCCCGGGAACAGAGGAGATCGATCTCAGCAGCAGCCGTCTGGATGTGGTCAATAACTTCCACGCCCGGATGCTGACCGGCGCTATCATGGCCGCCAAGGAAAGCTATCTGGAATATGTGCAGATCGTCAGCTTCGGCTGCGGTCACGACGCCTATCTTTCCGATGAGATCATCCGTCTCATGAAAGAGATCGCCGGCCGGACGCCGCTGGTGCTCAAACTGGATGAAAGTGATATCCAGGGGCCTTTGCGTATCCGTGTGCGTTCCTTTATAGAAACGGTCAATATGCGGCGCAGGTCCGGCCTGAACCGCGAACCTGAGCATCTGCGCGATCCCTACCCGGTCAAATTCAGCAAACAGGATATCCGGGATAAGATCATCCTGGTGCCCAATACCTCCCATGCCTTCTGCCGGATCATGTCGGCAGCCCTGGCGGGGCAGGGCATTAATGCCGTGCCGCTGGAGGTGGGACGGGAGAACGCCATTCGTCTGGGAAAGGCTTATGTCCATAATGACATCTGCTTCCCGGCCCAGATCGTCATCGGCGAGATCATCGACGCCCTGCAGAGTGGTAAGTATGATCTGGACCACGTGGCTGTGGGCATGGCGAAATATATCGGCGACTGCCGTCTGACCCATTACAGCGCCCTGCTGAGGAAAGCGCTGGATGACGCCGGGTTCGGGCATGTGGCCATTCTGACCAACGATGATGTGGATTACCATGACATGCATCCCGGCTTTAAGATGAATCTGATCTCCGCGGTCAGGCTGGCCGTGGCGCTGCCTATGATCGATGCCCTGGAAGAGCTTCTGCGCAAGATCCGGCCCTATGAGCTGGAGAGCGGCAGCACGGAGAAGGCCTTTGAGACAGGTATGGACGCGCTGGTGGAGGGCCTGGAAAAGGGCGGTGTATCCGGGGCGAAGCGGGGCTTTAAGAAGGCCATTGAACTGATGAAGTCGGTGGCTTACGACCGGAGCCGCAGGCGGCCCAGAGTCCTGATCGTGGGCGAGTATCTTCTGAACTTCCACCCGGGCGCCAACCATGAGATCGAACAGTATCTGGAGAAGAATGGCTTTGAGATCATCGAGGCCAAGATGACAGATGTTATCCAGAAATCCTATTTTTACCAGGATTCCCAGGTGAAGGAATACCATCTGGAGAAGCCCTTTAAGGACAAGGCCTACCTGTCCCTGGTGGACAGGGTCTTTGACATGGCCCATGACATGACCGATAAGATCGCCGCAGCGCATCCTCTTTACGAGAAGGCGGTGAAGCTGCGGGACCTGGTGAAGGACAGCGACCAGATCATCCATCATACCTTTGACGCGGGTGAGGGCGTGCTGATCCCGGGTGAGATCATTCATCATGCCCATAAGGGATGCCGGAACTTCGTGATATTGCAGCCCTTCGGCTGCCTGCCTAACCACATCGTGGGCCGAGGCATCGCCAAGCGCCTGAAGGAGCTTTTCCCGGATGCCCAGATCCTGCCGCTGGACTACGATCCGGATGTCAGTTTCGCCAACATCGAAAACCGTCTGCAGATGCTGATCATGAACGCGGCTTCCGAATGACCCTGAAATTTTTTCATTTCTGAGGGAAAAAGGTGTTTTCAAAAGATACAGAGAATATAGCAAAAGGAGATCTTTAGAGTATGGAACAGCAGACACAAACCGGCACCGCGCCGGAAGAGAATGGCCTGCGCCTGCCCGAAAAGCAGAGTATGCGCATGGTGATCCTGGCCGGTATCCTGATCCTGGCCCTGGTCCTGGTCTATGCCCTGGTGAGAAATCACCGTGTATATACCTCTTACGAAGTAATCTCAGCCTATGCCAGGGGTGAGGATACGTCCGTCTATTATCATGTCAATGACGACGGCATGATCCATTACAGTAAGGACGGTATCTCTCTGGTCAGTCAGGGCGGGGATACGCTGTGGAGCCAGACTTATCAGCTGAGCACGCCGATCATGGCGGCCTCAAAGGATTATGTGACCATCGCCGATATGGAAGGCAATGATATCTATGTCTTTAACCGGCTGGGTCAGTGCGGCCATCTGACGACGGCTGTGCCCGTGGGGGCGGTCAGCATCTCCGATCAGGGCGTTGTGGGAGCCATCCTCTCAGACGCCGGCAGCAACTATGTCAATCTTTATGATAACCAGGGCCAGGAACTGATCAGTATCAAGGCCACCCTGGAGAATACGGGCTATCCTCTGGCCATGGGCATGTCATCTGACGCCCGGAAGCTGGCCGTTTCATACCTGGTCATCGGGGGCGGCAGCGTGCAGACCCGTGTGGTCTTCTACGATTTCAGCGACAGTAAAGGCGGCCATGAGATCTCGGAGGAGCTTTTGGACGGCCTGTGCCCGAAGATCGCTTTCCTTGACAGCAGCAGAGCCATTATCTTCAGAGAGCAGGGCTTTACCATCTACAGTGTGGGCGGTAAGGTCAGCGTTGAAAAGGAAGTGGCCTGCGAAGATGAGATCAGCAGTGTTTTTTCCGCAGGCGGCAAGGTGGGTCTTATCCTGAGGAACCCGGGTGAAGAGGGCAGGTACCGGCTGGAGATCTACGACAGGGCCGGACAGGTCAACATGACGGCTTACACGGACCTGGACTACAGGGAAATCTTCGCGGATGATGATGAGATCATTCTTTATAACGAGCAGGAGGCCATGGTCTACAAGTACAGCGGAAGTCTCCGTTTTCACGGGACCTTTGACCTGGCTGTTACCGGTATGTTCCCTTCCTGGGAGACAGGCACCTACTGGATCGTCAACGCCCAGGCACTGGAGGAGATCAGGATCCGGTAATACCTATATAAAGGAGGAATGCGCATGGATCAGCTTCAGACAATTTTGGAATACATCACGCGGGATCTGAATCCGGTGGCGGTGATCGCTATCGTGATCTTGCTTTTTTATGTGATAAGAGGCGTGCATTACGGCCTGGTCCGCACGGTTTTTCTGACCTTTGGTTTTCTGGTGGCCATTGTCGTGGCCATCAATACCTACGGCTATGTCAGTCATACCCTGCAGAGCACTGCCGTAGCAGGGGTCGTGGAACGCCAGGTGGAAAAGCATCTGTTTAAAGACTGGGACAGTGCCTCCCCGGTGACGGTGGAGGAGACGGAGGCGGCTGTGCCGCAGGAGGAGATCGTGATCGGGGAAAGTGCCGGCAGCAGTGCGAACGCCGCGCAGCTGAATCCGAATGCATCTGATGAGGACCTGATCAATTCCCTGCCTTTACCTGCTGTCCTGAAAAAAAATCTGATCAAAAATAATACGGAAAGCGTCTATAAGGCCTTCGGTATAGATGAGCTGAAGAAATATATCGCCAACTATCTGACCGGCCTGATCTTCAACGTTCTTTCCTTTATATTAGTTTATGCAGGGGTGATGATCATCCTGACAGTGGCGGTCAGCGCTCTGGACCTTGTGGCGAAGCTGCCGGTCATCCATTCCATGAATAAACTGGGCGGCCTGCTCTTTGGCCTGGTGAACGGCCTGGTGGTCCTCTGGATCATCTGTCTGGTGGTGACCGTCTTCAGCGGCACCGGTCTCGGCAGCCTCATCTATGCCCAGATCAATGAGAACCCCTGGCTGCGCCTGATTTACAACAATAACTATCTGCTGGTGATCATGGCCAGGATACAGAATATCGTACAGGAAGCAGGCGCGCTGCTTTCCGTAAAACCCTAAGGACGCACAGCCCCCCTTGCAGACTGTTTCAGATGGTTTGCAGGGGGGCTTTTTGTATGCCTCAAAAAACATTAATAAATGTGCAATTTTTTGTTGACAAATGCTTTCCAAAGGACTATACTAAACAAGCTGTCAGTTACGGCAGGCAGACAATCATAAAAAAAGTTAAAATTTGTGCTTGACAAATGAAAAACTTTCTGATATGATGGTTAAGCTGTCTTAAGGAACAGCACCGATCTTTGACAACTGAACAACAGAACAATCCCGAAAATATTCCGCATGACGAAAGTCATGCTGAGGATAATTTCAAGAACAAAAACCTAAAGTAAAACGGGAAAAGAAAAACCAGATGTTTT
>CADAIF010000059.1 GCA_902787905.1 uncultured Lachnospiraceae bacterium | reverse complement strand
ATCACCGCTGTAAAGCACCGGAAGACCGCTCAGGGTAAAGATAAAGGCATGCAGCATCAGGTCCTGACGAATGGCCCAGGCCAGCTTGTCTGCGTCGCCCTCATAAAGGGCTGCCTCCACACCGCACAGGGAAGCTGTGGTTCCGCAAAGACGGGCATCCTGCAGACGGGGATCGTCGTTATAGAGCTCTCCCCTGGCCGGGCTGCCCGGCCATTTGCCGGTCAGGTAATCATTCAGATACTTCTTATGCGGCGCCTCACCCATGCCGAATTTTTCAAGGAAGCCATAGTCCAGGCCCCAGCCGATATCATCGTGACATCTGAGATAATTCAGGAAGGTATACTGGCCGGGAAGGGCACACACCTGGGACAGCTGATGCCTGAGGAGACGTACGTCCCGGACGGCCACTGTGTGCCAGGTACTGGCCATGGTCGTCACATTGTAAAGCAGATGGCACTCCGGCTTTTCCACGGTTCCGAAATAGGGCACCACCTTGCTGGGTTCCATGACGACTTCGCCCAGAAGCAGGGTGCCCGGGCAGACGATCTCGCAGGCGATCCGCATCATCCGCACGAGCGTATGCACCTGGGGCAGATTTCTGCAGTTGGTTCCCAGCTCCTTCCAGATATAGGGAACCGCGTCCAGACGGATCACGTCCACGCCCTGGTTGCAGAGGAACAGCATGTTGTCGGTCATATCGTTAAAGACCACGGGATTGGCATAGTTCAGGTCCCACTGATAGGGGTAAAAGGTCGTCATAACGACCTTGCCCAGAGCCTCGCACCAGCTGAAATTCCCCGGCGCGGTGGTGGGAAAGACCTGGGGAACCGTGGCCTCAAAGGCCTGAGGGATATCCCAGTTGTCATAGAAAAAGTAGCGGTTCTGCGCGTCCGGGTCGCCTTCCCTTGCGGCCTTTGCCCAGGCATGGTCCTCACTGGTGTGATTCATCACAAAGTCCAGGCAGACGGCAATCCCCCGATGATGACAGTCATCCGCCAAAGCCGCCAGATCCTCCATGGTGCCCAGCTCCGGCTGCACCTTGCGAAAATCCGAGACGGCATAGCCGCCGTCACTGCGGCCCTCCGGGCTTTCCAGAAGCGGCATCAGATGCAGATAGTTCACGCCGCAGTCCTGAATGTAGTCCAGTTTTTTCCGGACCCCCTGAAGATTGCCCGCAAAGGCGTTGACATACATCAGCATGCCGGTCAGCTCATGCCCCTTATACCAGTCCGGATCCGCTTCCCGCTGCCTGTCCAGGGCTTTCAGGGCCATCGGCCGCGCCTTGTAAGCCTGATAAAGCATCTGAACAAAGTAATCGCAGGCTGCCTCATCATTATGATACAATTCTTTGTACAGCCAGGTCAGTTCATCCGCAAAGCGTTCATAACGGCGTTTAAACTCCGCTTCAAAGACGCCAGTATCCATTTCATATCCTCCCCGTGATCATTTTTATAGCATTTAGCCTTCCACTATTATACGACACCAAGAGAAGAAGCGTCAATGACGTAAAAAGACTGACCCGCCCCTTTTCAGGTTTCGGATCAGTCTCTTTATCTGTCTGTTCACAAGGCATTACAGCCTGGCGTATACCTCGTCGGAAACGGGCTCACACCACTCGGTTGAGGCATCCTCGCCCTCTACCTCGAAAGCCAGATGCGCCATCCAGGAATCGGCTGCAGCGCCGTGCCAGTGCCTGACGTTGGCCGGAATATTGATGCAGGTGCCGGGCACAAGGGCCACAGCCTCCTTGCCCTCCTCCTGATACCAGCCGCGGCCGCCGACGCAGATCAGCATCTGACCGCCCTTATTGCTGGCATGATGGATATGCCAGTTGTTGCGGCAGCCGGGCTCAAAGGTCACGTTGTAGACCGGGACCTGCGTCGTAGATACCGGCGCCAGATAGCTCTGTCCCACAAAATACTGTGCAAAAGCATCGTTGGGGGCGCCGATGGGGAACATGATCTCCTTCTGGAATTTCTCCATGTCCGTTTCCGCCGGCGTATCATCTGTCCAGATTTCCTTCGCCATGTTGAAAACAGCCCAGCCCATGGGCCAGCCTGCATAAAAGGCGGCATGGGTGATAATGGCGGCGATCTCCTCTTTTGTAATACCGTTCTGCTTCGCGGTGGTCAGATGGTATCTCAGGGAATTGTCTGCCAGGCCTCTGCCCATGAAGACGGAGATCACGATCGTGCTCTTAGTCTTCATGTCAATATCGTCATTTCCCCATACCTTGTCGCCGAACAGGATATCATCATTGAACTCGGCAAAGGCCGGGGCAAAGGTCCCAAGCTGTGTTCTTCCTGCTGTCTGTTTGATCTTGCTCATGCTTATCTCCTCACTTTCCGTGTTTTATTCAAAAGGTTCCAGATCCGGCAGTTTCGCCGGATTGATCTTGGCCATCAGTGCCACTTCCTCCTCGGTGCAGCCGAACTGCGACGTGATCCGGGAAATGCTGGAGGACTACCTGAAGAATAAGGAGGGCATCCAGCTGATCTGAGCAAACAAAAAAGACGTGCACCGCACGTCTCTTTTGTTTGTCTGAACGACTAATACATTTCCATCTCATAAAAGTTTTCGTAAGGTAACTTCTGTGTCTGAAGCCAGGTCTTCACCTGATCCGCCTCTTCAATGAGGCAGATCCAGCACAGGCCGCAGGATGCGGAAATACCTGTGGGTACCGAAACCAGGCGGCCCGGTACCGCATTCTCCTTACAGCTTTTTTCCATGGCCATGGCCGAGGTGGTCGTCGGAAAGGTGACCACCAGCTTTCTGACTTTCTGTCTCATGGCATGCTTAAGGCCTGATGATCCGGCCGGCCTCATTCAGGGTCTGCAGGATATCATACATGTTGCTGATGGTGCCTACAGCAACCTTCTCTGTCAGGCCGTAAAAGTTCGCGCAGGTACCGCAGACAATGATCCTGACACCGGCTTCCTCCATGGCCTTAAGGTCCGCGAAGGTATCCGCCTCCGGAATGGTCAGCCGTACGCCTCCGTTATAGCAGACAACTGCGTCCGGCAGGGGGTCCAGCTGGCTGGCGGCATAAACGAATGCCTTCATCAGGGCCTTTCCCAGCTCGTCATTTCCGGCCCCCATGACATCCGCCGAGAGCTGGAGCACGGTCTTTCCGGGGCCGCAGGCGTCAAACTGCAGGACAGGGGCCTTAACAAGAGTATCAGAAGCAGCCCCGTTGGCATAACCGGTTTTGATCCGGACTACATAATGGCTTTCCCCGTCCGCTTCTGTCTCAACCTCAGCGCCTATTCCCGAAGCCAGCCGTTTCAGGTTTTCCACAGCAATGGCATTATCCACATGAGTCTCCACCACAGCCGCCTCAGAAAGTCCATCAATGGCCTTCTTTGTCATGATCACAGGGGCCGGGCAGGCCTTGCCCATAGCATCTACCACTATTTTTTCCATAATTATCCTCCTTTATTCCAATATAATGGCTTTCTCTTCCGCTTCTGTCACGTAGCCGATGATCTCAGCATCGGGAACAGCGGCCTTCATCCTTCTCAGGGCCTCTTCCCCTTCCCTCTCAGGCAGAGCGATCAGAAGGCCGCCGCTGGTCTGCGGGTCATACAGGATATCTTCCAGTGCCAAAGGAATGCCCCTGCCCGGGGCATAGGCCGCATGAGGCTCCGCAAAGGCCCGGTTCCTGTATGCGCCTTCCGGTACCAGACCCATGGCTGCCGCGTCAAAGGCCTCTTTATAGTAAGGGATCCTGTCTGTCTGCAGATGAATGGTCACGCCGCTGCCCTGGGCCATTTCACAGCTATGACCCATCAGGGAAAAGCCGGTGACATCCGTACAGGCATTCACCGGGAACTGTACGGCCGCGTCCCTGGCTCCCTTATTCAGTGTGGCCATCTGCCGGTAAACCGCAGTCATGACCGCCGGATCCGCCAGGTCCGCCTTGGCTGCTGTGGTCAGGATGCCCACCCCGAGCTTTTTGGTCAGGATCAGGACATCCCCGGGCCGGGCCCCACTGTTGAGAAGCACCCTGTCCGGATGAACAAAGCCAGTCACCGCGAGCCCGTAAAGGGGCTCCGCCCCCTTAATAGTGTGGCCGCCGCAGATGACAGCGTCGGCCTCATAAGCTTTGTCATAGCCGCCCCTTAAGATTTCCCTGACCGTTTCAGACGGCATTTCCTTACTGGTACACATGATATTCAAAGCCAGCTTCGGTTCCCCACCCATGGCATAAACATCGGACATGGCGTTGGCCGCTGCGATCTGTCCGTAAAGGAAGGGATCATCTACGATCGGCGGAAAGAAATCCGTGGTCTCAATGACCGCAGTCTCCTCATTGATCTTATAAACAGCTGCATCATCCGACCGCTCATAGCCGACCAGGAGCCTGTCATCCTGCCGGGTCCTGAAGCCCTCCAGAAGGGTGGCCAGAGTTCCGGCGCCAACCTTGGCGCCGCAGCCGGCGCAGTCGGCAAGCTTTGTCAGTCTGATATTGGTTTCCAATCGCTAACACCTCACATTCGCAAATAGGTGATCTTACCAAAAAGAGACCGGAAAAAACCGGTCTCTTCAATGTTCCGGATATTGTTATTATATACGATTCTCCGGATTTGCAAAAGTTTTATATGTAATTATGCACCGCGCCTGAATATCCTGCACGCTTCGGTGACAATGATGTCCTCGATGGGCACATCAAAGATCATGCCCAGGGCCATCAGATTGTCTATGGTCGGTATGGCCTCCCCCCTCTGCCACTTGTAGATGGCCTGAGGCGTTCCGAAGCCGAACATGTCCTGCAGGTCTCTGACGGACAGGCCGCTGGCCTTCCTCAGACGCTTGATATTCATGCCGGTAGCTGCCATATCTATGACAGGCATCTGTATCATAAGCTCCTCCTGTTCCGGCGGGCCGGCAGGAGTCATCCTGCCTTAACCCGCCTTGAAGTTGTATACGGGTTTCATGACATCGATCACATCCACGCAGGCGTGGATGTCCTCCATGATGTCTTCCATGGATTTGTAGGCAAAGGGCGCCTCATCCAGGGTCTCCTCGCTGACAGACGTCGTGTAGATGCCCGCCATGGCCGCCCTGTAGGCCTCCAGATCCAGCTGATCCTTTGCAGCCTTTCTGGACATGATCCTGCCGGCGCCGTGGGGGGCCGAGTAATTCCAGTCGGCATTACCCCTGCCCACAGCCAGAATGGAACCGTCACGCATATTGATGGGGATCAGCACCTTCTCCCCGGCATGGGCGGCAATGGCCCCCTTGCGCAGGATCATCTCATCGGTATCGATGTAATTGTGAATGGTATGGAAGGCCTCGCCCCCGGCCAGATTCGCCTTCTCCAGCAGGATCTCCGCCATTTTCTCGCGGTTCCTGCGGGCAAAGGCCTGACAGATCTTCACGTCCGCCAGGTAATCCTCGAGGTAGCTGCCGTAGAGGAAGCACAGATCCTCGGGGATGCTGGCCTCTCTGGCGTTCCATGAAATAGCCTTCAGGGCTGCCTGGATCTCCTTGCGTCTGCCCTGGGCCTTATAGGTCCGGATGATCTCATCCCTTTCCTGAAAGTAGGTCTCCTTACCCTTATTCAGGTCAACGGCCAGCTGCTGGTAGATCTCCGCCACCTGCTTACCCAGGCTGCGGCTGCCTGAATGGATCACAAGATACTGGTTTCCGTCTGCTGCACGGTCCACCTCGATGAAGTGGTTGCCGCCGCCTAAGGTACCCAGACTGCGCTCCAGACGCTTAGCATCCCTCAGGCTCCTGTAGCAGCGCAGGCCTGTCAGGTCAAAACGCTCCTGCCTTCCCTCCCAGACATTCATGCCGGACGGGATAAAATGGGCGGCCGCGTCAAGCTTCTCAAAATCCACAGCCTGCCTGCCGATGGCCACCGTGAACATACCGCAGCCGATATCCACACCCACAATATTGGGGACCGCCTTGTCCGTCACCGTCATGGTCGTTCCGATGGTGCAGCCTTTGCCTGCATGCACATCGGGCATGACGCGGATCTTCGCCCCCGCTGAAAACTCATAATCGCACATACGGCGGATCTGCTCTATGGCCTCCTCCTCGCAGACCGAGGCAAAGCAGACGGCCGTATTAAACCTGCCGTTTATCTCAAACATTTCTTCTCCTTCTCATGACAATCCTCCTGATCAAACAAAAAAGACCGCTTACCCTGTGCAGACCCTGCGCAGGATAAACGGTCATCAAAGCAGATGTAAAGAGATTACCCCTGTAGATTCCGGGGTCCTTTCGCATGACACAGCCTGAGCCTTTCCCTGCGCGGGCACACAAACAAGTTCCGCTTATCATTGACGAAAAGCGGCGCAAAAAGATCATATGCTTCATAACGACGATTCGGATTGCCTTTAACTGTGATCATGACTTACTTCCTTTCCGGGCACCTTGCGGCCCTGATTGATTCCACTGCAAAGCATATCATACTTTTCCCTCTTTGTCATTAGCCTGCAGGTATACTTTTTGCTTTTTTGCGTGGAAGGCACCGCTAAAAATAAGCCGGCTTTATGGACTTTAAAGGCGGTTTCATGCTATACTGACTGCAGATTATCCTGAAACTCAACATATAAAAGGGGGATTTTAGAAAATGCTGAAAGATCCGGCAAAAACAAAGAATGAGATTGTCGCGTGGATCCGCGGCTATTTTGAAAAGAACGGGCCCGGCTGCGCCGCTGTGGTCGGCGTTTCGGGCGGTAAGGATTCCAGCGTGACTGCTGCCCTTCTGGTGGAAGCCCTTGGCAGAGACCGCGTCATCGGCGTTCTCATGCCCAACGGCGTGCAGAGTGATATCAGTGACTCGCAGCAGCTGGTGGATTTTCTGGGGATTCCCCATGTGACAGTCAATATCAAAGACGGCTTTGACGGTCTGTCCGCCGCCATCAACAAAGCCCTTGCCGGCGGTGATATTCCCGGGACCACAGAGCTCTCCCGTGATTCCATCATCAACCTGCCGCCCAGACTTCGCATGAGCACCCTTTATGCCATTGGTCAGGCCCTGCCCTGCGGCGCCAGAGTCGTCAATACCTGCAACCGGTCCGAGGACTATATCGGCTACTCCACCAAGTTCGGCGATGCCGCCGGCGACTTCAGCCCCCTGGCCAATCTTCTGGTCCATGAGGTCCTCCAGGTGGGTGAAGTTCTGGGCCTGCCCCGGAACCTGCTTTACAAGGCCCCCTCCGACGGCCTGAGCGGCATGACGGATGAGGATAAGATCGGTTTCACCTACAAGGTTCTGGATCACTACGTCCTGACCGGGGAATGTGAGGATCCTGCCGTTAAGGAGAAGATCGACCGTATGCACAGGAACAACCTGCACAAGCTGCAGCTTATGCCATCCTTCAGGCTTGAGGAACATTAAAAAGCTGCTGTTCGCCAAAAGGACGTGCCAAGGCACGTCCTTTTTATTTTTTGATATATTCATAGGGATGCTGCCTGCCGCAGAAGACCTGCCGGCCGTCCTTATAGGCCAGAAGCTGTCTCTGGGGCACCTTCTGCCAGTCCTCCTTTGTCAGCGGAACCGTGGCAAACATCGCCGCCCGGTCCGTCTGCAGGACATAAAGGGTATCCGCCATATTGGTATGTACATACATCATCTCACCGTCATAGACCAGGAGATTAAGCTTATTCTCAGGCGCCAGGTCCAAAACGATCCTTTCCATCATTTCAAAACGCCGCTCCGGATTAAAGGCATCTCCCTGACTTTCCAAATAAGCATTGGCCTCATGGAGGATATGACAGAGAATGCCCTCACTGTCCGTTTTGCCCTCCTGCAGGCCGGCGTAAACGTCGATCTGCTCCGTCCGGAAGATGGTGCCGTTGTGGGCCAGGGTCCAGGCCCTGCCGCTTCTGTCCCGCTTCACAAAGGGATGACAGTTCTGGTAAAGCATCTGCCCCTTACCCTCACTGGCAAGGCGGATATGGCCGATCATGTTCTCCGCAAAGAACGGCGGTCTCAGCCTGGCCATAAGATAGGCGCTTTTCCAGGCCTCCTCCGGTTCCTTTTCCAGGTTGACAAAGGGGCCGTCAAAAACCGCAAGCCCCCAGCCGTGCCGATGCTTCATGCCGTGGGAAGCCAGGGTTTTCAGATACCTGTTCACTCGCACCTTCTCAGAGGCGCACAAGCCGAATAATTCACACATACAGTTTCCTCCGGAATCAGTTCTCGAAATACTTCCTGAGCTTTAAGCCGTCTGAAAAGTTAAAATGCTTCTCCATAAAATGACTGCATCTGCCTATCAGAGCGCCGTTGAGCAGGGCGCACAGGAAGGTGCCTGCCTTGACACCTTCAAAGTGCCAGAGCCCGAAAAAGATGAAGGACATGATCACAGCGATCAGACAGCTGCAGCAGTCGTAGACCGTCTTCACCCGGCTGATCTCCAGATGATATTTACCCGCCACTTCCTTGACGAACAGCTCATAGGCCTCCGGCGCGATGTAGGTATGGAAGAAGAAGGCCACGCCGATGGCACCCAGGACCATGCCGGCGGCGAAGAAAAAGACGCGGCCGCCGATGCCGGGCAGGGGGAGCAGGCCCACCAGTTTCATCATGATATCCAGGGTCACCCCGTACAGGACCGCGGTTACAAAGGAAAACAGGTACATGGCCTTAAATCTTCCCAGAACCAGAGTGGTCAGAACGAGCAGGACAGCCTGAAAACAATACTCCGCCATGCCGAAGGTGAACCAGGGCAGTACCTGAGAGATCTTCAGATAGATCAGGTAGGCCGGAGCGACCACCATGGACATGCCGAAATCGGCCCGCTCCATGAAGGCTGTGCCCAGAGCCAGAATGATGATACCGGCCAGATAGGCCGCTTCCGTATAAAACCGTTTTTTCATTACTCCTCTTCGTTTTCTGAAGGATCAGACGCCGCTTCTGTTTTGACTGTGACAGATACTGTCAGGACAGCTGCTTTGGAATAGACTGTCCCGCCGGCGTTCTTTACCACACATCTGTACTGATAACCGTTTCTGCTGTTCGTGGCAGGTACTTTTAAGACGGCTGTTTTATTCCCTGTCGCCGTGGCTGCCTTCCAG
>CADAIF010000058.1 GCA_902787905.1 uncultured Lachnospiraceae bacterium | reverse complement strand
AATGCCTGGTCATGTTTCTGATCTTACCCTCACGGTCCACCAGATAAGCGAAACGGTTGTTCACGAAGAGGGTCATCTCATCGGTGACATAGAAAACCTCCTCGGCTTCAGGCATATGAAGCCTGACCGCATAGCCATCCGCCAGGCGGGCGTAAAGTGTGGTTTCCCCGTTAAGACGGAATTCACTGTTCGCCGGATAGATCACCGCACCGGTTTTGGTCGCAGCCCAGCCCGCAAGCATCGTCGCGCCGCTGCCCAAAAAATCTCCCAGATACTCATCCGCCACAAGATGGCCGTTATATGAGATCTTTATACGATTTCCTTTGGAATACAGGGTCGCATTCTCAGGAACCGTCAATGTCGTGATTCTCTTACCTTCTGCGGTTTCAGCCATCAGCGTCAGGTTGACTGCCTTTGCCCAGACTGCATAGTAGGTGACATTGCCGTCGGGCATAATGACATCTTCGTAATACACTTCCGGCACCGTGGCATCTGCGTCCCTGCTCCAGCCGACCATATAGCTGCCCGGCCGGGTCAGCTGCGCCGCAATATCGATATATTCAGATGTCGCATTCATGGGCTCATAAATATGCATGGCGTTTTCCCGGACTCGGATACGGGCGCCCTCCTGCACATCTATTGTCAGATCCGGCGAAACGCCGGTGACAAATCTCACCTTCGCGCAGGCCTTCCATACGGGATAAAGCACCAGGTTCTCTTTAAATGTCCCCGAATATCCGATTGCGAAGAACCTGCCGCTTCCATCCGCCTTCGTATTCCAGCCGGCAAGGCTGTAGCCGCTCTTCCTGTTATAAAGTCCTTCAGCATGATAGCTCTGACCGGACAGGCAGATCACCTGATCCATGCTGATATTCAGACTGCTGCCCTCGGCCGCTGTAATGACCCGGTCATCGCCGCTGAAGCCGGCCCCCTTAAAGGTCACACTGTAAGCGGGCGTCCAGCAGGCATAGAGGGTCAGATCATCCTCAGGCTTAAAGCTGACGCGGCAGTCATATTGTGGGCCGCTGCCGTTGGCCGCCGTATTCCAGCCGGTAAGGCAAAAGCCCTTCAATGTAAAATTGAAGGATCTGGAGCTTCCGGCGTACCCGTAAGCATTGACAAAATCCGAGCTCAGATAAACCCTTTCCCCGGGGCAAATGCTTACACTGACCGTTTTAGTCGTCCCGTTATTTGCTTTAAGAGTCAGCGTCTTCGCCGGTTTCCACTGGGCATATAAGGTGACATTCCCGGTCGGCATGTACTCCGAACTCAGATCCACCGTCTGTCCCCTGCCGTTGGCTTTTGTATTCCAGGAAGCAATATAATAGCCCGGATTCTCAAACTCCATATAGACAGAATCCGTGATTTTCTCACCCCATACGGCAGTGATCTCAGATCCGTAGTTACGGACAATGCCCCCCTTGACCACATTCAGATGGTACCGGGTGTCCTGCACGCCATTGGAATCAAGGGAAACTTCCCAGGCATCCTCCCATACGCCGTACAGGTTCATACTCTCTGTGACGGTAAAGTCAGTGACCAGGTAACCTTCTCCCGTCTTTGCTTCTGTCCAGCCCGTCAGCGTCTTACCGGCAGCCGAAATATCATCAAATTCATAGGAAGTATACTCGCCGTCTGAGATTTCAAGGCGATATTCGCTGATCTCCGCACGAGTCCCCTGCATGAGCTCATACTGACGGTATTCACCGGACGCCCCATAGGGATACAGACGAAGCACACACATGCTGCCCCATACCCCGTAAAGGGTCGTGTTTTTGGTGAATTTTTCCATATCCTCCCAGGTATAGTCCGGAACAGAGGCGCCCTGAGTCCTGCTCCATCCAAGCAGCCCCTCACCGAAACTCAGATCCATGTAGGCGCCGCGTTCATCGCTGTTATGGTAAGATTCCATATTGTCGCGGTGGAAGACAACATAGTCGCCCACAGGATAAGAGAAGGTGACGGTCTCTTCATCATGCCCCGGAATCAGCGTCAGCTTCCTGGCAGCCTTCCAGACCGGGTAGATGGTCACGTCAGAGGTCATAAGGATCGTCTCATCCAGAGCGTAATCGATCCGGCTGCTTCCCGACGTGCTCGTCCAGCCCGCAACCTCATAACCATCTCTTGAAGGATAGACAAAAAACTCTTCAGATGTGTCGACCGTCTGATAATACACGACACCCTGGGATTTAAAGCGGATATAGGTGCCTTTGGGCAGCATGATGTCATTATCATCTACCCGGAGCCTCCAGGCCTCTTGCCAGACCGCGTAAAGGGTCATATCCCCCTCAGGGATCAGACTGTCCTCCGATGCGGCAAAAGCGACAGGGCCGCCCGGCGTCAGACTCCAGCCGATCAGCCTGTGGCCTTCCAGTACAGCATAGTCGTACCCGCTGCCCTCAACGTAAAGGTAAGTCTCATAGAAACAGATCTCATCACCGGGCATCAGACTGAGCGTCCCGTTCTCCAGATCCTGATTCTGATAGTCCAGAGTGATCACATACATCTGCTCATAATGTCATTCCGAACCAGTCCAGACTGGTATACCATTCGTTTCCTGTCTGGTAATTTCTGTAAGCCAGTCCGATGTGATCGGATTCCGTGTAGAGCCGGCTGCCTCTTGCAAGAGGAAGCACATAGTCATGGACATCCGGATCCCCGCCGGAGGAGAAGGTGATGTTCACGGTCTCTCCCCAGACAGCATACAGGGTCATATCTCCATTTACACTTATCTCGCTGCTGTCAAATTCGTGGGCCGTTGCGTCCGGATCCTGGGAATAACCAACAAAGACGCTGCCATCCTTTAAAGGTGTGAATCGGGCCAGAACCTCATAACGGGATATGCCGTCCTGCTCGTAGATCTCTTCGATCCCCCAGTCATGCAGACCCAGCTGATATCCGGGCCGGTTCACAAGACTTATGACTGTATGGGTGTCATCATCTGCGTCATAACCGCCATTCAGGTCAATGGTTACAGTATAGCCTTCCGACCAGATGGCATAGAGTTCCATACTCTCGGTGACTGTCACTGCATCAGCCAGCGCATTTTCTGTACCGTTCGGTGTCAGACTCCATCCGGATATATAAGATCCGTTTCTGCGCGGCATATCAGAAACCGTCTGGATCTCTCCATATTCGTCGGTATAATAGACATTGCCGTGCTCGTTGGTCATGAGGGTCTGACCGGCCGGCACAGACACGATGTTCAGCATACCACCGCCGTCGGAGTCACAGAATCGGACCAGGCAGTCTGTCTCGCCTTCCTCACTGCCTCCGCCGAGGAGCACCGGCATTTCTTCTGTTTCCGTCAGCGTTTCATCGGCCGTCCGAGAGTTCACTGTCATTTTCACGGCCGGCTTCTGTGCCTTTGTTTCTGTCTCAGCCGCAGTCTCCGTCTCAGCCGTGACCTCCGTTTCAGCCACAGCTTCTGTCTCACCCGCAGCCTCCGTTTCAGCTGCAGCTTCGATTTCCTCGCTTTCTGCTTCTGCTGACAATTCTGTTTCCGTGCCTGTCAGACTTTCCGTTCCGGTCTCCAGAAGCATTTCTGTCTCGTTTCCCCCTTTCACGCCGGCCGCATAGGCCGCCTGGGGACCGGAAGCCATAACCATACAGATGGTCAGAAGCATCGCCAGTACCTTTTTCATACCTTACCTCCTTTTCGTGTCTGTAAATGGGCATAATATCCCAATATATCTTTATTATATGGGATGTTCCGCAAAAAGAACACATTATAAGGTATGAACTGGCATGTCCTTCCCCTCGGGATGCTTTATTCACGCTTTCGTAATAGTCTGTTCAGAGACTTTAGATTTGTTTTATCTCGTGAACACAATTTCAACACATTTACTGCCTATAATGGCATCATAGCAAGTGAGACAAGAGTTTCAGACATTCATAACATCCCGGAAACGGCCCGGCCGTTTCCGGAACCTCCCCTAAGCTTACAAAGGTGCTTAAGCAGCACCGTTTTTCATAACAATCCTCTCTCCAAAGGGCCCGGACGTATGTGCCGGGTCTCTTTGTGTTCCGGGGAAAGGCTGCCCCCAACACGCAGACAGGCCGTGCAAAAACCCCTGCCGGGGTTCTTACACGGCCTTAAACTTGCCTTTCTCTCTGCCTTTTACAGGCCGGCGGCCTTCTGGGCCTCCTCAACGAACTGGCGGGTGTAAAGGCGCCAGTAGGCGCCCCGGGCCTGCATCAGCTCGTCATGCGTGCCCTGCTCCACAATCTTGCCGGCATCCACCACAAGAATGGTATCTGCCTGACGGATGGTGGAAAGACGATGGGCGATGATGAAGGAAGTCCTGCCCTCCAGCAGGGTCTTCGTCGCATCCTGGATCTTCTTCTCCGTGACCGTATCCACAGAGGACGTAGCCTCATCAAGAATGAAGATCCTGGGGTCAGCCAGGATGGCCCTGGCAAAGGAGATCAGCTGCTTCTCACCGGCGGAGAGCAGGTCTCCGCCCTCGCCGACCTCACTGTCGTAGCCCTTGCCCATCCGCTCCGGGATCTCATCGGCGGAAACAGCCCGCATGGCGGCCGCCATCTCCTCCAGGCTGGCATCCGGTTTGGCATAACGCAGGTTCTCGGCAATACTGCCGGAGAACAGGTGCGGCGTCTGGATCACGTAGCCGATGTGACTGTGCAGCCACAGCTGAGACCGGTCTCTGGCATCTTTGCCGTCAATGAGGATCCGGCCTCCGGTAGGCTCAAAAAAGCGGCAGACCAGGTTGACCAGGGTCGACTTGCCCGCGCCGGTCTCACCGACAATGGCCACCGTGCTCCCCTTGGGCACCTTCAGATTAAAATGCTCGAAAATCATCTCATCCCCGTCTGGATAATGAAAACTCACATCCTCAAATTCCACATCACCCTGAAGCGGCTCCCAGTTTTCCTTCTTAGGATGAAAAGCATCTCCGTACTTTTCCACCACCTCCGGCCGGTCGGCCACCTCGGAAGAAGTCTCCACCAGACGGGTGTAACGCTCGATATTGACCTGCATCTGGATGAGAGACGACAGGGCGGAAATGATCCACTGGATCGGCTCCATCATACCCAGGGCATAGGACATGAAAACCGACAGGGTGCCGATCTGCATGACCTGCCGGGCAGTGATCAGGCCGCCCCGCCACAGAACCAGGGCCAGAGCCGCCATGGCCGAAAAGGAGATCAGGGCCAGAAAGAGGGCCCGGTAATGGTTCATACGGACAGATGTTTTACGCATCCGCTCACTGTCCTTCTCAAAATTCTCCTGCATCCGGTCCTCGATGACCAGAGACCGCACCGTGCGGGCCCCGGTGATGCCCTCATTATAATTGCCGGTGATAAGGGAATTGATCTCACGGATCTCACGGTTGAGACCTGTCAGGCGCCGCTGAAAATAGACGGCCAGCAGGGTCACCACAGGTACAAAAGCGATCATGATCATGGCCAGCCGCCAGTTGAGAACCAGCATGGACACGATGACAGCCAGCAGATAGCTGAAATTCCAGACACCCTCCATGACGCCCCAGGCCACCCAGGAACCGATACGGTCCGTATCACTCATGACCCGGGCATGGATATAGCCCACGGAATTCTGATTGTAGTAGGAAAAGGACAGGGTCTGCAGATGATCAAAGCTCCGCTGCTTCATATCCCGGCCCACATACATCTCGATCTGACAGGCCTGGTAGGTGGAGATGGCATTGGCTGCCACCTGCACAGCCAGCACAAGCAGATAAAGGGCCACGAAGGTCTTCAGCCCGTTCAGATGCCCTTCCGCCACAAAGTTGTCCAAAGCGTAGCTGTGAAAAAGCGGTATGATCGTATCGACAATACTGCCCACACTGCCCAGAAGGACCATGCTGACCAGGATCCCCCCGTAGGGCTTCAGATACGGTGCCAGCCTGGGGATGCCGAAGTATGGCAGGCGCACATAGGTCTCATCTTTTTTATTCTGACTCAAAAGTGCCGCCTCCTTCCGTCTCATCCAGACCACTCTGCAGGTCATAAATACGCTTGTAAAAACCGGGCTCGCCCAGTAAAGTCTCGTGGGTTCCCTGCTGAACGATCCGCCCCTTGTCCATGACAATGATCAGGTCCGCGTCCATCAGAGTGGTGATCCTGTGAGAGATCATCAGCGTCGTCCGCCGGGTCACATCCTCCTTAAGGGACTGACGGATTTTCTGATCCGTCACCGTGTCCACCGCGGAAAGGGCGTCGTCAAAAACCATGATCGGCGCATTCTGCATCAGAGTCCGGGCGATCGCCGTCCGCTGACGCTGGCCGCCGGACAGGGTGACGCCCCGCTCTCCCACCATGGTATCGTAGCCCTCAGTCAGACGGGCAAAGCTGTCGTCGATATGCGCCGTCCTGGCCGCCCGCCGCACCTGCTCCAGAGAAGCATCCTTTGTGATGGCGATGTTCTCGCGGACCGTTTTGGAAAACAGGTAGGGCTCCTGCATGACCATGCCGATATGACTGCGCAGCCAGCCCCGGTCAATCTCCTTAATATCAACCCCGCCGATCCGGATCTGGCCCTGATCCGGATCATAAAGCCGGTCCAGCAGCTGGATCAGGGTCGACTTGCCGCTGCCGGTGCCGCCCAGAAGCCCCAGGGTCTTGCCGCCGGGAATGGTCAGGCAGACATCATCAAGGATCTTTTTCTTCCCGTCATAGGAAAAACTCACATGGTCAAAAACAATATCTCCGTCCATGGGCGGCTTTTTCCCGCCGTCCGGCAGGACAGATGCCTCCGTCGGAGAATTCAGGATGTAAAGCAGACGGTCCATGGACACGCCGGCCTTACTCATCTCGGACAGCATACGGCCCAGCCGGCGCACCGGCCAGATCATCCGGGTGTTGTAGGAAATAAAAGCGATCAGACCGCCGGCAGAAAGGTCTCCCTGCACACACATGACCGCACCGATCACCACGATCAGCATCATCTGCAGGCCGGTGACGATATCGCCCGCCGCCCAGTAGCCTGTCAGGATGGCGCAAAGCTTCATCCAGGTGTCCGTATAGACCTTGTTCTGGGCGCCGAAACGCTCCCGCTCGTAGTTTTCCCGGCCAAAGGCCCTGACCACACGCACGCCGGTCAGATTTTCCTGAGCGATGGTGGAAAGCACGCCCTCATTCTCATCGCATTTCAGAAACAGTCCCCCGATCTTGTAATAAAAGATCCAGGAGTAAAGGATGATGACCGGGACAGAGATAAAGACGATGATGGACAGCTTCAGGCTCATGCCCGCCATGCAGACCACCGAAAAGATGATCAGCAAAACGATGTGGACCACCTGAATCAGCTGCTCCGACACAAAGGTCATGATCTCGTTGACATCGGACGTACATCTTTGAATGATGCCCCCCGTCAGATGCTTCATATGCCAGGCATAGGGCAGGTGCTCGATGTGGTCAAAGAGCATGTCCCTGATGGTTTTCATCATACGTTCCGTGCCGACAGCGTTCATATAAGCCCTGAAATATTTACCCAGAGCGGACGCCAGAGCTGTCAGGATGACCGCCGCTGCCGCCAGATATAAATGCGCCATCAGATAGGTCCGGCCGCCCAGGCCGTCCAGCCACTCTGCCATGATAACCGGCAGGGCCGCCGCATCGTCATTCAGTCCGTAGTCCACGACGATCCTGATGATCTGGGGCAGGATCATGTCGCAGCCCACCACCAGCAGGGACGCCAGAATGCTCAGGAAAAAGGCCTTTTTACTGCCCCTGAGAAAACGCAGCATCATTGTCAGTCTCGTCAGTTGTTTTTGTTTACTCAACCGCAGCTCCTCCTCTCTCCTTTTGTACGCGGTTTGTTTAGTATATCATACAATTTTGTCTTTGCCCAGTAGCCTGCAGGTAGAAGAAAGAGTGTCCCGCAGCCGATCAGTCCGACTTAAAGGACACTCTTTTCTATTCCATATTATTTAATATTCCCTGCAGATAGTCCCGGTACTCCGACCGTACCCGGTCGGGCGCCAGGAGCTGTACCTGCGCGCCAAGACCGGTCAGCCAGCCGAAAAACTGGGGGCTGACCGAGACGACCACATGGATCCTGAAATGGCCTTCGCCCGCCGGCACCATCATGATATCCCGGCCGAAACGGTCGATCATGACCCCGGCCATGGCGTTGACACACTCCAACGTGACGTTGACATCTTCCCCGCCGTACATACCGAAGGTCTTCTTGGAAAAGGCAGGCAGGTCGAAGCCCTCGAACCGCTCCTTGCCGGTCCGGGCAAGCGATGTGACACGGGTATCCACCATCTTGTCCACCCGGTAATGCTTGAGCTTGCCTGCGGCCTCCTCATAGGCCACCAGATAATAATTCTCATCGTCCCAGACCAGAGACCAGGGTGAGACCTCGTAAACCGCCCCGCCCTTCTTCTGAACCAGGCGTTTCTGCACCGTCCACTCACAGTACTTAAAAGTAATGCGCCGGTTCTGATTCATGGCGATGTGGATCATGTCCACGTTGTTGAAAATGGTCTCGTTGTCCGCTTTAGGCCGATCATAGATGTAGACCTGACGCTGCAGAAGCCGGGCATTCTCCCGGCTGGTCAGCTTCTCCAGTTTGCCGATCAGCTCCTCGGACTTCCGCCGGGTGATGAAACGGGACGACTGGACCGCGTCCACCAGAAGCTTCAACTCCGGCAGGCTGAAGGTCCGGCCCTCAACATAGTAGCCCTGAACATCTCCCTTGACCTGGACGATGTTCAGGCCGAAACGCTGCAGACGCTCGATGTCGCCGTAGATGGTCTTGCGGTGGCAGGGCAGATCATACTTTTTTTCCATGATCTCCGAAAGGGCCACCGCGCTGAGGATATGATCCTTATCCGTCTCCTCCAGCAGGATCTTCATCAGATACAGGATTTTTAATTTTTCTTCAGCCACGGGTCATCACGCTCCGCACTTTTTCAATGATCGTCAGGTCCGCAGGCAGCCAGTCCACACTGTAAAGCTCCTCTTGTGTCAGCCAGCGGGCCGCCTCCGCCTCCTTGAGGATCAGGTCCCCTGAAAGGATCCCGCACCGGAAACAGTCCATGGACAGATGAAAGGTCGGATAATCATACTCGATGGTCCCGATGAGCTCGCCCACCGATACCTCCGTATCCAGCTCCTCCATGATCTCCCGGCGCACAGCATCCTTGGGCGACTCCCCGGCCTCGATCTTGCCGCCGGGAAATTCCCAGCCGCCGGCCAGGTCACCGTAACCCCGCTGAGTCGCGAAGACACGAAGCTTTCCGTCCTGATCTGACACATCCATGATGACTGCTGCCACCACACGAACCATTTTCATCCAATCACATCTCCTTACTCGTTTTCCCGGCCCACGACTGCATTCAGCAGCTGACCGGCTTCGGCCACCTGGGCCTCATCCGGTATCATAACATAAACATAGGTTCCGGGGATAGAGTAAGTTACTTCACTTCCGTTACTTCCTGTCACCGCGTAGGTCTCAATCTTCCACTCAGGGCCGCCGGCCATGCGCTCTAAAGCCATGGAAGCCAGAAGCTCCATCGGAATATCGGTCTCATAAAAATCATCGATAGCTTCCATGAAAGCCGGGTAACTCTTGATGAATTCCGGAGATGAAACCTTCTCGATCAGCGCCGTCATCATGGCCATCTGGTTCTTGCCGCGCTGATTGTCGCCGGCATTGAAGGACTTGCGCTCACGTACAAAGGCCAGGGACTCCAGACCGGTCAGATGGTTCATGCCCTTGGTATAGTGCTTGATGGGATCCACCGTGAAATCGAACTCAGAATAAACATCGATGCCGCCCATGGAATCGATGATCTTCTCAAAGCCGCTGAAGTTCAGGCGGAAATAGTAATCCACCTTCACGCCGTAGAGCTCCTCCAGAGCCCCCTTGGAATTTTCCACGCCATAAAGACCGGCGTGGGTCAGCTTGTCACGGGCACCGCCGCTGACAGGCATGGGTACATAGTAATCCCTGGGGGTATTGACCATCTGGATCTCGCCGGTGTCCCGGTTGACAGCCATCAGGATATTGACGTCGCTTCGGGACTGGATGGACCAGTGGCCCCAGACATCGATACCGCTGAAGTAAACGATAAACTGCCTGGGCGTGTCATCCTCGGGCATGGCTAAGGTCTCCGTTTCCGTCTCCGTTTCAGATTCTGTCTCGGTTTCGGTGACCTCCGTCACCTTGACCGGGCTCTCGGTTTCTGCAGTTTCAGGTGCGGTACTCTTCTTCGCGCAGCCTGAAAGGGCGCCGACAGCAAGGACCGTGATCAGTAAAAGGGCAATAAGTTTTTTCATAGCATCCTCCCGCCGGACTGACTGCCGGCTTTTCAAAAGTCTATTCGACTATTTTAGCATAGATGTATGAAAATAGACACCCTATAAAGGATGAAGTTTGGATACAAAGGGAAGGAGGACGCTGAGACTGCATTTCCGCGTTTTTCATTTTTGCCAATTCCCGCATTTCCGCGTTTTGTCAACAAACAAGGTGTACTTGTCAACGCCTGACAGCGCACAAAAAAGAGGCGCAGCCCATTAGGGATTGCGCCTGGTTTCGAATCCGAATTATCTTTATACCGCTACTGTTCCCCAAACACTGCCCGGATATTTTCATCGTTGATTTCCAGCCACTCAATCTCAATGAGATCCGCGCCGCCTGTCAGCTCATTTTCCAAAGCAATGACTTCACTGTCATCCATGGAGACCTTTGATTCTTCACTGTCATCTTCGTAATAGATACAGGTCGTGCCATTGCCATCCCGATCCGCTTCTTCGGAATAGGCTTCACTGTAAATTGTTTGATCGGCAGCATAGACATGATACTTCACCTGATAGAGGTCCTCATCAGCATCATATTGGAACATGGTATACGGCCAGAAATCCATACTCGTCTGATTATGATTCCATTCGGACTTGATCAGACCGTTATTATACAGTTCACAACTACCTGCAAACTCGTTTTCAATCTTCAGCACATTCCCCGGGCGAGCTTCTGTATCCATCCCAACAATGTAATGTAAGGGCAGCCCACGATCACAGTTAAATAACAACTCCTTGTGACCGTCTCCATCCGCATCCAGATAGGCAAAGCTGATTTTGTAATTATTCGAAATTGTGAAGACTTCGTTTGGTAATCCCTGGATATATTCCTTAGCCAGAATTATTTCTACAGTCGTACGGGCAACTTCATCCTCTGTCAAGCGACGAAAGCTGACTCCGGGCTTCATAGTCATGGAAGCCAATACCATATCTAAATCTTTGGAAATATCCAGGAAATCATCCGCAGAGGGCTCAATTCCAATTCCTGTGACACCATGATAAAGAAGATCATAGGTTACGCCTTCCTGATTTGTTATCTCACCAAGATAAACATAAAAAACAGGATTTACGAAACACTTCTTATTATTCTCTGCAGGTTCTTCATAATCTATGCAAAAAATCGGCCTATGTCCGCCCCCTTCCGCCTCCATCACCTGATACACGCCGAATTCTCCTTTTTCTTCGCCTTCCTCGACATAAACCCGGTCCTTCCAGGACATAGGTGCCTTCATGTAGAAGTCTTCGTTCTCGATCAGGAAATAGTCCGCATTTTC
>CADAIF010000057.1 GCA_902787905.1 uncultured Lachnospiraceae bacterium | reverse complement strand
AATATTCAGCAGGGTATCCACGATGGAGGTGCTGGAGGCCACGGTGGTTTCAGAAGTCTCGATGGAAGCCATGTCCAGCCCGATACCCGGACGGATCAGGGTACCGATGGTGATGGCGACCGTGACAGCAACCGCTGTTGTCACCAGGTAGAAAACGATGGTCTTGCCGCCGACTTTACCAAGAGCTTTGGTGTCACCGATGGAGGAGGCGCCGCAGACCAGAGACGCGAAGACCAGCGGGACGACCAGCATTTTCATGAGACGGATAAAGCCATTGCCGATCACGTAAAAGATGCCGTTGACCAGCACGCTGTCTCTGAAATAACTGGAGGGAACAAACAGGTTCAGAATAACGCCGACGATCAGACCGGCGATCAGACCGATAAAAATCTGCGTAGTGAGCCCTATTTTCTTTTTTTCTGTCGTATCAGCCATCATTTGCCTCCGATTCTGTTCTGTTCAACATATGCTCGCATGGCATCCTTCCACTGGGGCATTTCATAGATGCCGGTCATTTTCATCATCAGGTTTTCCAGCTGGGTGGAGACCAGAAGGCCGTCCTTCTCCTGGAGGGTCTCGGAAACCAGGTTGGTATCCAGTCCGTTCAGCTCCAGAACGGCCCTGGCATAGCCGTAACGGGTGCAGCCGCCCTCACAGGAAGCATGGAAAATACCGTATTCATTACTCTTTAAGATCTTCATGAAAAAGCGTCCCAGCTCCAGAACGCTGGTGGGGGTGCCGATGACGTCAATGGGCGCTGTGAAGGCTTCGCCCTTCAGACCGTGGTCGATCACCTGCTGATAAAAACCGGAAGGGCTCTCCGCCTTCTCTTCCAGGCCGTAGACCCAGGAGCTTCTGATGATCAGATGCTTGGGATTCAGTTCCCTGACAAAGTTCTCACCTGCCAGCTTGGACTTGCCGTAGACTGTGCGGGGTGTGGGATTATCGAATTCCGTCTTCGGGCGGTTATGCTCCCCGGAGAAAACATCATCAGATGAGAAATGGATGATTCTCGCGTTCTTTCTGCGGGAAGCCATGGCCAGGTTTCTTGCGCCGAGGGCATTGACCTTATAAGCCTCCAGCTGATGCTTTTCACAGTAGGCCGCATCGGAAACACCGGCACAATTGATGACGATCTGGGGCATGTACAGGTCAATGGCCTGCTCGACGGCATGTTCATCCGTCACATCCACATCCAGTGAAGTGCCCACCACCCTGTAGTCCGTGTTGCCCTTCAGCAGCTTCATGAGCTCGGAGCCCATCTTACCGTTGCATCCGGTGATCCAGATAGAATTTTTATGCATATCCTCTCTCCTTTCCAATCGTGCACATCGCTATTGGACGTAATGAAAAATGGACGTAGATTTTCAATGCGTCCATTAAAACAATCTATACCATATTATACAAAAATTCAGCATATTATGCAATAAAAGAATTGCAATTCTGAAAATACCAACTTGCAAAAAAGAGACCGGGCAAAACGCTGTCCGGTCTCTGAATTCATTTTATTTTTGTGTCTATTTTCCGAAGACTGCCTCGTAATCCTTGACAAATTTATCAATACCGATATCCGTCAGAGGATGGCCTGCCAGCTGCATCAGCACCTTGTAAGGGACTGTCGCGATATGGGCGCCTGTCTTCGCGCAGGCAACCACATGCATCGGATGACGGACACTGGCGCAGATGACCTGAGTCTCGATTTCCGGATACATATCAAAGATCTCCATGATATCCTCGATCAGGGCAATGCCGTCGGTAGAGATATCATCCAGTCTGCCCAGGAAAGGAGACACATAGGTTGCGCCTGCCCTGGCTGCCAGAAGGGCCTGGCCTGCAGAGAAGATCAGGGTCACGTTGGTATGGATGCCCTCGGAAGAAAGGGCCTTGACGGCCTTCAGGCCTTCAGGAGTCATGGGGATCTTAACAACCATGTTCGGATGCATGGCAGCGATCTCACGGCCTTCGGCGATCATATCCTCAGCCTTGGTGGTGCTGGCCTTGACCTCACCGGAGATGGGGCCGTCAACGATGCCGGTGATCTCCTTCAGAGTCTCCATGTAATCCCTGCCCTCTTTGGCGATCAGGGACGGATTTGTGGTTACGCCGGCGATGATGCCCATGTCATTCGCCTGGCGGATCTCATCTACGTTTGCGGTGTCGATAAAGAATTTCATTGGTCTGTTACCTCCCTCTGTAAAACAACACAACGGTTACCTATATTATGGCACATTCAGAGAATGAATGCAAACACAAACCGATTCATGATCCTCCCTGAGTCTTCGAGATCAGGACCAGCATGATAAAGACGGCCAGAAAGCCGATAAGGTCCCAGATATTGAAGCCTGTATGCAGAAAGACAGCAGAGATCAGAGCCGCTGTAAACGGAAAAAAAAAGCCGTAGAGGATCCCCTTCTCCGGGCCGATCATGCCAACGCCGCTGATATAGGCAGTAAAGGCCAGGATATTGCCCACCAGGACCACGACGGCAATGCCGGCATACCCCATGGGGCCGGGTACATAGTGATAGGTCCAGGGCCGGAAGAGGAGCAGGAAAAAGAGACTGCCCATGACAAAGGCCCAGGCCTGGATTATGGTGACCGAATATCTGCGCAGCAATGGGCCTGAGGTCATATTGTAGATCATGACGCAGATGGCGCTGATGATACCGGCGGCTACGGCAGAGACCGGCACAGCCAGCTGGCTGAAATTGCCGTGAGTCGTGATCAGCGTCACACCGGCCAGAGCCAGAATGATCGCGGTCACTTCCGCCCTTGTGGGCCTCCGCCGGCTCTGCAGGCAGACCGCCAGCATGATAAAGACCGGCGAAACGCTCTGCATGATGGTGCCCAGGCAGAAGGAGATGCCCAGAAGTCCGTAAACGAGAATTCTGAGGATATCATCCTTCCGCTTCCACAGGGCAAAAGTCCGCTCCCGGTCCCTGACGCAGCACCAGATCAACATGATAATGCCTGCCAGGCCCAGTCGGATGGGGACCAGCCAGCGGCTGTCCATGCCTTCCACGGAAAACAGGTACTGGCCGACCGAGCCCGAAAGGCCCCAGCAGACGCCGCCCCCGAGTGTCAGCAGCGCGCCGGTCAGGCCCTTTCGGGACGTCTGTATTTCTTCCATGGATCATTCTCCTTTGTCCGTGAGGGCCGCCAGCTTCTCCTGGACCAGGGGCGGCAGCGTCGTCAATTGCGTAAACAGACTCTTCCACAGCTGCCGGTAGATTTCCCGGGTCTTCGGTTCAAACCGGTCCATCCTGGCCAGCACCTCCCGCAGCGCCCGGGTCAGCTTTGCCGGCAGATCCGACAGGTTTTCCGCCCCGCTGGCCTCCAGCATGTCAAAGATATCATTGATAAAGATGTGCCGGTCCCCCTCATCCACGCCGTGGATCCACTGGCGGAAAGCGGCGTCAAACATGGTGCCTGCCCGGCCGAGGGAGGGACTGGTCTCAAGCCGGTTTCCCATCAGCTGCCAGGACAGGGGATTGTGCTGCATGATGCCGTATTCATCACTCTTCAGGATCACCGGCTCGGCATGGTGCTCCAGGAGCATGCCGATGACCGATTCCTCCGGAATATAGCGGTGGACCAGATGGGCCGTCTCCCCCAGTTCCGGCAGACCGTAGATCGACTCCCGCACCCCCGGGCCGTCCAGATCATAGATCGCCCGGATGCGGGACCGGACCTCCGGCTGACAGAAGGCCCCGGCGTAGACAGCCAGATGACCGCCCTTGGAATGGCCGCCCAGACGGATGGGGCCAAAGCCCTCTTTCTGAACCCGGTTCAGATAGGCCACGGCCTCCCTGTCCGCGGGCACATCACAGTAACTCATGTTAAAATCTTCCTTCCAGCCGATCAGGGTGTCGTCCGTCCCCCGGAAGGAAATAAAGGGGATCCCGTCCGCAGTGACCGCTTCGATGGCTGAAAACTGAAGCTCGCTGACCTCATCGATCTTATTGACATAGCTGCGCAGCTTTGTGCCGGCAAAACGGGGTGTCCTGGCCATCTTCAGCAGAAGTTCCGGCGCCCAGCTGATAAAGGTTTTCTTCCTTTTGACATTGGGATCTCCCTGCCACATCTGATACATGGTCGCGGCAGAGGCCAGATCGATCTCGCCGTCCCCCGGCCCGGGCACGATATTGTCCAGATCCACATAGGACAGGCAGCTCAGGATCAGCCCGTCGATCTCCCCGAAGGAAATCCGGTCCAGGGTCAGATCGCCCCGCCAGTCCAGATATTCCAGCAGATTTCCCATAATAGCTTATCCTCCCGAAAGGTGGTTATTTAAGACAGGTATGTGCCTCAAAGAAGGGACGCACCCTTGCCTTGATCACTTCCAGACCGCCGGGCCTTGCCGACTCCAGATTCATGGGCATGACCGGGTCATGCAGGGACATGCGGAGCAGGAGCCAGCCCTTGGCTTCCTTATCATCAAAGGCCACACGGATGCCCTCATAATTGGGACTGACGATGTGAAAACGCGTATCCTGCCCGCAGAAGGCCTCAAAGTCTTCCAGAACCTGCTGCCCGTAGGCCTTAAAGTCATCACAGCTGATCTCAAAACGGATCTCCGCCGCCTCTGCAGGCGCCTTCAGATCCTCGATCAGCGAGGCCAGCGTCTTTCCTTCCCGGCGCAGCCTGGCCAGTTCACAGATGATCCGGACACAGATATAGGCGCCGTCATCGGAAAAATGGTTCTCTTTAAAAGCCCCGTGACCGGAGGTCTCGATGGCCAGCTCGCACCGGTCGCCGGCCGCATTCAGGGCGATGCCCTTATCGATCACGTTTTTATAACCCCGCATATATCTCAGATGCTTCAGCCCCAGCTTCCCTTCCAGGAATGCTGTCAGCTCATCGGAGGTCACGGAATCCGTCACGATGACAGAGCCCGGCGCCTCCCTGGCCACCAGGACAGAAAGCAGAGCGATCAGGGCATTGCGGTTGACCTCGGTCCCGTCCTCCAGAACCACGGCCGCCCGGTCCCCGTCACAGTCAAAGATCACGCCAAGATCCGCGCCGGCATCCTTCACCGCCTGGCAGATGGCCGCCATGGCCTGGGCATTTTCAGGATTGGGAACATGGCCCGGGAAGCTGCCGTCCGGGTCCAGAAGGAGGCTGCCGCTGATATCCGCCCCAAGGGGTGCCAGAATATCCGTGGCGAAAAAGCCTGCCGCACCGCTGCCGGCATCCGCGACGATATGCAGGCCCTTCAGGGGTGCTTCACCGCCGGCCCGCGCCCGGATGATGGCCTTCATATGTTCACAGTAAAGGCCCTTCATGTCAAAGACTTCCGCAGTGGCTTCGGCAGCTGCCCCTTCTGCCGGCCACCGGTCCGCCATGATCTCTGCTTTTTTCAGAATGGCGGACATCATGGCCTTGTCCGGTGCGCCCTTTTTGGTAAAGAACTTCATCCCGTTCCTGTTAAAGGGCAGATGGCTGGCCGTCAGCATGACGGCCCCGTCAAAATCACTGCCGGAAAGCAGGGTGGACTGGAACATGGCCGGAGTTGTGATGAGGCCGCAGTCATAGACCCTGCTTCCTGCCAGGCCCCGGCTGCAGGCTTTTGTAAAAAGCTCTGCCGTCAGCCGGCTGTCATGGCCGATACCGATCCTCAGCTCACTTACAGCCTTCCCGGTCTCTTCCGCCAGATGGGCCGCAAAGGCTGCCGCGATGGCCGTGACCTTTTCCGGGGTCAGGGTCACCGGCTCCTTGTCCGTGGCAATGGCCACGCCCCGGACGTCATTGCCGTTCTGCAGTTTTTTAAGCTCCAGCCGGCCGATCAGGAACTCGCTTTCCTTACGTCCGGTAAAATTCTGCTTCAGCATGGCCTGGTGAGATAGCAGGGCCGGATCGTCAAAATACCTGGCCCCGGTCGGACATTTCCGGATACAGGCGTGACATTTGATGCAGATACCGGGCACCTGATTCACGTCCTCATGGTCGATGGACTGCATGGGACAGACATCGGCACAGATGCCGCAGTGATCACAAAGATCTTCTTTGACCTTTGGCTTTGCCTTAAGGAACTTCGCCGGCTGCCCGTCCTCGCCCTTAGGCACATAGTAGGGGGCCTTGCTGTCCCCGGGCACGGTCACCCGGCAAAGAGGGGCCGCCTCAGAAAGCCTTGCCATTGCTGCCAGGGCAAAATCCTTCAGCTGCACCAGGTCCGCCGCGTCCGGCCGGCCGCCGGCCAGAAGATCCGTCATGGTATGCCGGCAGACCACCGCTGCCCCGGCGAAGGGGATCAACCCGCCCGCAACCAGCACATCTGTCAGCTCCGCCAGGCCATTGTCATAACTTCGATTACCGAAGGTGACCGCTGCCAGGCAGGGCGTATCCTCACCCTTCAGCATGGTCTGGAAAACGGGCAGCATTTTATTGGGAAGCTTGCCCGCGTAGACCGGGCTGGCGGCCACCACCAGGTCCTCCGGCCCGAAGGTCAGCACCTGACTGCGTCCCTCAGGCAGGGTGATATCAAAAAGCTCCAGGGGACAGGCCAGCGCCTCGGCACAGGTCCCCGCCAGCTGCAGGGCCGTTTCCTTTGTCGTCCCCGCAGGACTGAAAAAAACCGCACAGACTCTCTTTATATTTCTCATACTCGTACCGCCTTTCAAAGGTTAATCTGAGTATATCACAGAAAAGAGGTCTGTGCGTTTTTTTCAATGTTTCAGGACTGCCTTGCGCTGCTCATTTCCACCACCGTATCCGCGATATTCATGGTGGATGCGCGGTGGGATACCAGAACCACGGTATGGTCCCCGTCCTGCAGTGTTTCCCTGAGAGACTTCAGGATGATGCCCTCATTTAAGGCATCCAGATTGCTGGTAGGCTCATCTAGCAGAAGCAGTGGCGCATCGTGCAGAAAGGCCCTGGCCAGGCCGATCCGCTGGCGTTCGCCGCCGGAGAGGGTATCCCCCAGTTCGCCCACCTTTGTATCATAGCCCTCCGGCAGGCTCATGATAAAATCATGAACAGATGCTTTGGCCGCCGCTGCCATGATCTCCTCCCGGCCGGCCCCCGGCCTGCCGATGGCAATATTATTGGCGATGGAGTCATGGAAAAGACAGGTGTCCTGCTCCACATAGGATTCCATCTCTCTCAGGGCGGACGTATTGATCTTTCGGATATCCAGACCGGAAACCGTGATCTGACCGGCGTCCGCCTCCCAGAAGCGCATCAGAAGCTTTAACAGGGTGGATTTGCCTGAGCCTGAAGGCCCGTGGATACCGACCACCCTGCCCCGGGGCACCCGGATCGTGTAATCGTTCAGGATCTGTTCACTGTCGTAGGCAAAGTCCACATGCTCTGCGGCGATGCCGGTAAAATCCTGCGGTTCCTCGCCGCCTTGGATCTCCTTCACCTGAGCCTCCTCCTCCAGAATGGACAGGACTCTCTCGCCGCTGGCCAGGGTCTGGTTCAGGGTATTGGCCAGATTCGACAGGGCGGCCACGGGGCCGAAGGACCCCATCATGGCGATCACGGCTGTCAGGGTCTGAGCGAAGGTCACCTGCCCGGACAGATAAGCGGAAAGCATCAGAAGGAGCATGGCCAGAGAGGCCAGCAGAATGGTCAGCGAAGTCACAGAGGTCTGGACCCCTTCCAGGGTGCTTAATCTCTCCTGCAGACGGCTGAGCCTGCGGGACCTTGAGGAGATCTCCTCCCAACGTTCCTGCCCGCGTCCGTACTGAATAGTCTCATCCAGACCGCGCAGAGAATCCAGAACAAAGCTGTTCATCTCGCCAAAGGCATTCCGGAAGGTCAGGCCCTGCTGACCGCCTCGCTTCCCGATGACCAGAGGGATGACCAGGCCCACCAGCAGATAGGCGCCCAGGGCCAGCAGGCCTGCCGCCGGCAGGCGCTTCGGGCCTTGCCGTCTTAATGATAAAGACAAAGGCAATAATATGGCAGATCCACACAATGGCCAGACAGATGCGTCCCACGGGCACATTTTTCATCATGAAAAAGCCGACAGCCATGATCACCGTGACTGTCACCATAATACGGATCTTTGTCTTCCACGTCATCCCCTTCTTTTGCACAAAGCTTTCCAGATTGTTGTGGTAAAGATCCGTTGATACGAACCAGTCATAAAGCCTCTGTGATCCCTTGCCAAAACCCAGCAGCGCCAGCAGATAAAATGGCACGGTAGGCAGGATGGGAAGAAAGATGCCGACTGTTCCCAGGGTCAGACCGATACATCCAAGTACGATCCACAGGGCACGGCCCGCCTTTGTTTTATTGTCTGTCTCCATTATTATACGCCCTCTTCCTTGAATTCAATATCATTTCACGGATTATTTTATCATTTACAACAGACGCTTTCATCAGGGCGAGCCTCACCTAAATCGACATTTTTTCTCATTTCCCGGGGGACAGGGGACGGTTCTCTGTCCCCCTCTGTCCCCCCCGTATTTTTTCATAAAACAGAAAAACCGCCGGTCCGTTTTTCGGAGCTGACGGTTTTCCTGCCGTTGTGATTTTTATCTTTAAAAGGAACTGTTAACCCATGGATTTTGCGGCGAAATAGGTCGTACCGTACTTCTCGCCGGCTTCCGCCTTAGCCTTCTCAAGGTCCTCGACGGTGATCTTGCCAAGCTCAGCCACCACAGCCTCACGATCCAGCGGAGCCAGGCCCAGCATCTCACGGGCCTCGGCAGATGTGGCTACCTCGTTGCCGAAGGCTTCCACAGCTCTTGCCGCTCTCTCCACCAGCATCAGGTTGGTGGCGAGGATCTTCTTGCCGTCCTTGTCTCTGCCGTAAACCACATTATCTTCCATACCGACACGGATGTGACCGCCGTGAGCCAGCATGGAGAACATGACCGGCAGATGGCCCTTGCCGATACCGAAACCGGAGATGGTCACTTCCTGGGGAAGATCGCCCTGCGCCTGCAGTCTCTGGATGTAAGCGTACATGTCAGCCACATCTGCCGGCTCCGCGGCCAGACCGCCTACAACGCCCAGGCACAGCTGGAAATGCAGGGGCGCCTTGACAATGCCCTTCTTCCAGTAAACGCCGACGGCACGGATCATGCCCATGTCGAAGACTTCAAACTCCGGCTTGATATTCTTTTCCTGATAGAGATTGCCGAGTGTGGTCAGGAATGTGGGGGAATTGCTGAAGATACCGCCCGGGATGCCCCAGTTGAAGGTACCTGCGTCAAATGTACCCATCTCAATACCCGGCACATTGGCGTGATGCAGCATACGGACTGCGTTGCCGTAGGGTGAATCATCGGATACACGGTTGTCGCCGGAGGATGTGCAGTTAATGATCACATCGCAGTCCGGATGATTCTCACGGATCAGTCTGATGGTCTCGTAGAACTTGACCGGATCCATAACACCTGCGCCATTCTCGTCACGCATATGAAGATGTACGATCGCGGCGCCGGCCTTCCAGCACCTGTATGCGTCCTCAGCGATCTCCTGCGGGGTCTCCGGTACATCGTAGCCGTGAGGGGTGATCGCGCCTGTCAGTGCCGCTGTAATGATTGTCTTAGCCATAATACTCAAATCTCCTTTCAGATCGGTTGTTAAACATTTGTCCTTTTCACTGACCTCATTTTAAAAGTCCGCCGGCCTTTTTTCAATAAGTTCGGGCAAAGTGCTGATGCTGATTAGGAAGGGCCTCTATTCAAAAATGACATAACGAAAACGGTTATTCTAAAACAGCACTGACCGGTGCCGTTATCAGAATAACCGCTTGCTTATAACATCTGTTAAACTTAGCTTGGGGTCTATATGACATCAGGAGGTGTAATGAATATGAACAAGACCGATACTTACACAACAAAAAGGGGCGGAACACTGGTGATCGTCAACGGTTACCGCGGAGAAAAGGATTTCTACAGGATGCATGACATCATCAACAAGCTGCTCGCCCCAGAAACCTCCGGCTTCAGTGTGGATGCCATGTGTGTCGGCGGCTATTTCCGCAAGAACAACCTGCTGATCCGCACCAGCAGTGAAAGTCCCTACGACTATATCAGCTTCTACTACGATCCCGCGGCCATGACAGAAGAGGAACTGGTCATGATCCGGGCCTGGATCGACACGGTCGTGGATGAGATGCATACAGTCCATGCGCCGGTCTTTGTCACCGACGACTTCTGATCATTTCAGTTTTTACACGGGTGCGTAGCAGAGGGCGTGATGATCCATCACCAGGCGCAGATCGCCCCTGTCCACCATGCATTCCAGATAGGGCCTGAGGAAGCGTTCCAGATCCTGTGCTTTCTCCGGGACAGAGGGACAGACACCCATTTTTTCACCCAGAGCGTCACAGATTTCCACCGAATGCATGGGCCGGTCCACCAGGGACAGAACTTCCCGGTACTGGGCCAGCATGCGGTCTCGGTTGACATCGATCAGATGATCATAAGGCGGCTTTTCAATGCCGCAGTGGGACAGGATCATGACCGGCCAGTCACCGCCCCTCAGGGACTCAATACTGTCCAGACACTTCGTAAAATCGAAAGCATAGGGCAGCTTCATCGCAGCCATCACGGGCTCTGAAAACAAAGCATCTCCTACGCAGCAGACCCGGTCCGGCGTAACGATACTGATATGATCAATGGCATGCCCCGGCGTATGCAGGACCTCAAAGGTCACCCCGGCCACCGTGACAGCCGTCTGGTCTTCTTCGATCAGAAGATCGGCCCGGCAGGGGATATCCGAATATTTGGGGTCATGGGCCAGCTGGCCGATGGGGAAGACAAACAGGTGGCTTTTGATGCCTGCCAGGGTGCGGGATATTTCAGCCTCACCTATGGGCATGGCCACAACTGCCCCGTATTTTTCCTGAAAATAAGCGGTGGATCCGAAATGATCATAATGGGTATGGGTCTGGATGATGCCCGCCGGCTTCAGGCCCGCCTGCAAAAGCAGGATCTCCAGCTGATCGCGGAAACCGCGGACGCCTGTATCCAGAAGAATGCAGTGGCTTTCATCTGTTTTATAAACCGGTATCAGCTGATGACCGGTGATGCACCAGGTATTTTCCCTGATCTGTTTCAATTCAGATTTCATTAAAGAAACTCCCATTCAAAGTGATGTGTCATTTTGACTGGTTATCATTATACACCAAAAAACGGAGGTATTACAATGAGTCAGACTATCAATACTGTTGCAGGCCCCATCTCCCCCGAGCAGCTGGGCAGCACGCTGATGCATGAGCATTTCCTTTACGGCTTTGCCGGATGGCAGGCTGACTGCACGGTCGGCAGATACCGTGAAGATGCGTACATGGCCGACTGCCTGGAGATGATCTCCGAGGCAAAGACTTATGTCAACACGATCGTAGATGCCACGACCAATGAGTGCGGCAGAAATCCGCGCTTCCTGAAAAAGCTTTCCGATCAGACAGGTTTTAATATCATCTGCTCCACCGGCTATTATTTTGAGGATGAAAGCTCCTACGCATACTGGAAGTTCCGCAAGGGCTTCGCGGACATCCAGACGGAGATTTACGATATGATGGCCACCGAGCTGACTAAGGGTATCGACGGCACCGACATCAAGGCCGGCGTGATCAAGCTGGGAACCAGCTACGGCCGGATCACTCCCATGGAGGAGATTTTCTTCAAGGCGGCTGCCAGGGCCCAGCGTGAGACCGGCTGCGTCATTATCACCCACACCCAGCTGGGTACCATGGGTCCTGAGCAGGCACAGCTTCTGATCTCCGAAGGGGCCGATCCCAAAAAGATCGCCATCGGCCATATGTGCGGCAACACGGATGTGGACTATCATGAGCAGGTTTTACAGCAGGGCGTCTATGTCAACCTGGACCGTTTCGGGCTGGAGGGCGACCTCTTCCACACACCCACAGACTCCGAGCGCACTGATCTCATTGTGAAGCTGGTGGCCAGGGGCTGGGGGGACAAGATCCTGCTGGGCCACGACTTTGTCAAGGTCA
>CADAIF010000056.1 GCA_902787905.1 uncultured Lachnospiraceae bacterium | reverse complement strand
TCTCTCTCGCGTTCTGACGAACTGCCTCCGTGATCCTCACGCCGCCCAGCAGACGGGCGATCTCATCCACGGCTTCCTCTTCGGACAGCTCATGGATCTGCGTTTTGGTCCGCTCCCCTTCGGTATGCTTTTCGATCAGGAAGTGGGTATCCGCCATGGCCGCGATCTGGGGCAGATGGGTGATGCAGAGCACCTGATGCCGGCCTGCGATCACATCCATTTTTTCAGAAACCTTCTGGGCCGTCCGGCCGCTGATCCCGGTGTCGATCTCATCAAAGATCAGGGTCTCGATCTCATCGGTATCCGCCAGCACCGACTTGATGGCCAGCATGATACGGGACAGCTCGCCGCCGCTGGCCACTTTGGACAGATCCTTCAGGTCCTCACCCGGATTGGTGGAGATCTTCAGCTCGATCTTATCCTGTCCCTTCTCGGAAAAAGCCCCCAGAGGCAGGACATGAATAGCAAAACGCACATCGATGAAATTCAGGTCCACCAGGGCCCCGGTGATCTTCTCCTGCAGGATGGCTGCCTGGGCCTTCCTGAGGGCCGTCAGCCTGTCAGAGGCCTGAGCCAGATCCTTCTCCGCTTTGGCAAAGTGCTGACGCAGACCTGACAGATAAGTCTCGTAATCCTTCAGCTTTTCCAGTTCTTCCTGACAGCGGTCTCTGAAGGAAAGGATCTCAGAAACGCTGCCGCCGTATTTGGCCTTCAGCCGGCCGATGAGCTCCAGACGGGCCTCCATATCCCGGTAGGTGCCCTCGTCAAAGACCAGACCGGACTCATAATCCGCAAGCTCCCGGTTAAAGTCATTGAGCAGACCGTCGATATCCATCAGCATGGAGACCAGAGAACCCACGGCCTCTTCGTCGTAGCCCTCGATGGACTGAAGCTCCCTAAGGGCCCGGCCCACCTGCTCGCCGGCAGAGCTGCCGCCCTCATAGCCCGTCAGCTCATGCGCCCTGGCCACACTCTCCATCATCTGCCGGGCGTGACTCATCTTACGGTAATCCCGCTCCAGCCGGGCCTCTTCACCCTCTGCCAGGGCGGCATCCTCGATCTCCGAAACCTGGAATTCCAGGAAAGAGATCTCACTGAGCCGCTTACCATCATCGGTGATGGCCTCATCCATCTCCTTCTTCAGGTCCCGGTAGATGTTGTAACAGGCCGCCACTTCCTCTCTGGCAGCTGCCAGACTGTCTTTGCCGAAACGGTCCGTCAGCTCAATATAGGAAGCCGGATTCAGCAGGGACTGATGCTCATGCTGGCCGTGAATATCGATCAGCAGAGAGGCTGCCGCCTTCAGGACCTGCAGGGAAACCACCTCCCCGTTGATCCTGGCCACACTCCTGCCCGGGCTGATCCGCCGGGAAATGGTGGCATAGTCACTGCCCTGACGGATCATCTCCTTAGAGACACGTCCGCCCACAGCCATACTGACTGCGCCGATGATGATAGATTTTCCGGCACCGGTCTCACCGGTCATGGTATTCAGTCTGGGGCCGAAGGCCACCTCCACTTCATCGATCAGTGCCAGATTCTTTACATATATCCTTCGTAACAAAAGAGGACCTCCTCAGATCAGTTCCTGACGATTCTGTCTATCCTGCTCATTAACGCCGCCGCGTCCTCATCGCTTCGGAGCGCGCAGATGATGGTATCATCACCGGGCACGCAGCCGGCCAGACCGGGCAGATCCATGGAGTCAATAGCCGCCGCCACAGCCATGGCCATGCCGGGCATGGTCCTGACCACGATCAGATGACTGGCGTCCGTGCAGGACACAAAGCCTTCCTTAAGGACCCGGGACAGCTTATCGCTGATGCCGCCGTCACTGACGACCATGGCCGCATATTTCTGCCTGCCGGCGTGAGAGTTCACCTTGGACAGCTTCAGCTCCCGGATATCCCTTGAGATCGTCGCCTGCGTCACATGAAGCCCCGCTTCGGCCAGCTTTGCCGCCAGTTCCTCCTGGGTCTCGATATCCTGCTGGCTGATCAGTTCCAATATTTTTGCCTGCCGTTTAGATTTCATCTGTCCTCCTGTTCAGGCTGCCATCAGGCGCCGCCGATCTTGTTTCTCAGCAGCTGATAGAAGCTCCTGTCTTTAAGCTTGATCAGCTGGATCTTTTCCTGTGCCGGTTCAATCATAATCCTGTCCGCGTAATCCAGGTCGCAGGCCACTTTACCGTCGAAGGTGGCCATGGCCTCGCACACCGGCATATGCCGGCTGGGCCTGATGACCAGCTCCACCTGGTCATGCCCCGAGATCACGACACTCCTGGTCTGCAGGGAGTGGGGACAGATCGGAGTAATGACGATCACATCCGCCTGGGGATAAATGACCGGGCCGCCTGCGGACAGGTTATAGCCTGTGGCGCCTGTCGGTGTGGAAACGATCACGCCGTCGGCGCTGTAGGCACTCATCAGCTCATCGTTGACATAGATCTCCAGATCCACCATTCTGGACTGACCCGCACGGGCCGCGACGATATCATTCAGGGCCACATCCTCGAAGATGACCCTGTCCCCGCGAAGGATCCTGCCCAGCAGCATGGATCGGATATCCACATTGTATTCATCCCTGAGCAGGCTCTCCAGACAGTGGGGAAGCTCAGAGCTTTCCACAGATGTTAAAAAGCCCAGGGTACCCAGGTTGATGCCCAGAATGGGGATCCTGTGTGAAAGCAGGTCTCTGGCTGCCTGCAGAAGAGTGCCGTCACCGCCCAGACTCAGCGCGCATTCCACATCGTCCGGGATCCCGCTCAGATCATAATGACTGCTGATCCCTATCGTGTCCGAATGCACATAGGGCGGCACCCAGCAGTGTGCCCCGTGCAGTTCCAGATAGTTGCGGATCATCTGTGTGTAATGTAAATAGGTATCCTTTGCATAATTTGTCAGTATCACAAATCTGCGCATCATAGCCTCCTGTCACTGCAAAGCCTCGTGTGCCTTAAGGGTCACTGTTTCCGGATCCTCGGGGCACGGACCTCCGTGATAGTTTTCATCTTTTTTCCTTATCCACATCAGATACTCTATGTTGCCTTCGGGACCCCTGACCGGAGAAAAATCCAGTCCCAGGATCTCAAAATGCTGCTCAAGGGCTGCGGCCAGGATCATTTCGATCACTTCCACATGGACCTTTCTGTCCCTCACAACACCCTTGCGGCCGACCTTTTCCCTGCCGGCCTCAAACTGGGGCTTGATCAGACAGACCATCTGCCCCTCCGGCTTCAGCAGCTGCCAGGCGGGTCCCAGGATCAGCTTCAGGGAGATGAAGGACACATCCACCGAAGCGAAATCGATCTCCTCAGGCACCTGTTCCCTGGTCACATAACGGAAATTGGTCTTTTCCATACAGATGACCCTGGGATCCTGACGCAGCTTCCAGGCCAGCTGGCCCCGGCCCACATCGATCGAGTAGACATGGTCCGCGCCGTTCTGCAGCATACAGTCCGTAAAGCCGCCGGTGGAAGCACCGATATCCATGCAGACCTTGCCGGCCAGGTCAAGGTCAAAGACCCTGACGGCTTTCTCCAGCTTCAGCCCGCCCCGGCTTACATAGGGCAGCACATGCCCTTTGACTTCGATCTGCGCCTTTTCCGGATCAAAGGTCGTCCCGGCCTTATCCTCCCGGTTCCCGTTGACAAAGACGCTGCCTGCCATAATAATGGCCTTGGCCTTCTCCCGGGACTCGGCAAGACCGCGCTGAACTAAGAGTACATCCAGTCTTTCCTTCATGCCTCTCCTCCTGCCTGAGCCTCATTTAAGGCTTCAAGAATGCGTGCCGTCACAGAGTCGGCATCCATGCCCAGAGTCTTCTTCAGCTGGGCCACACTGCCATGCTCCACATAGACATCCGGAACGCCCACATGGAGCATACGCGCACGACTGCCTCTGACCTTCAGGGCATCCGCGCAGGCTTCTCCGAAACCGCCGGAGAGCACATTCTCCTCCATGGTCACGATCAGGTCATGGGAAGCGGCGACACGCTCAAGACATTTCATGTCCAGAGGACGGACAAAACGGACATTGCCAGCAGGGCCACACGGCTGCCCTCGTAGATCACTTCACTCTTTCCGGCCTCCACAGGCGCCATATGATCCTCAAGGCCCATAAAGGCCTCCCCCCTGCCGTAACGAATGGCCAGAGGTCCCGGATGATCACAGGCAAAGCGGAGCATCTGCACCAGCTCCTGCCCGTTCTTAGGCGCACAGACCGTCATATTGGGGATCATGGACAGATAACTGAGATCAAAAATACCCTGATGGGTCTCACCGTCCGCGCCCACAAGGCCTGCCCTGTCCACACAGAGGACCACAGGCAGGTTCTGGATACAGACATCATGAATGATCTGATCGTAGGCCCGCTGCAGGAAGGAGGAATAAATCGCCACAAAGGGCTTTAAGCCCGCCGCCGCCAGACCTGCCGCGAAGGTCACGGCGTGCTGCTCAGCGATACCCACATCAAAATGCCGGTCGGGATACTTCCTGGAAAAGGCCTTAAGGCCCGTTCCGTCAGGCATGGCCGCGCAGACCGTTACCAGGTCCTTACGCTTCGCCCCCAGCTTCATGATCTCATCTGAAAAGACAGAGGTGTAGGTGGGGCCTCCGCCGCCGGCGGTTTTGCCTGTTGCCTTGTCAAAGGCGCCGATGCCGTGGAATTCCGACGGGTGCCTTTCCGCAGGGCCGTAGCCCTTGCCCTTCCGGGTCACCACATGGATGACCACCGGTTCATTCAGCCGCTTGGCCGCATTGAAGACACGCAGCATCATCATCACGTCATGGCCGTCCACCGGGCCGATGTATTTAATACCGAAATCCTCGAAGAAGCCGCCACGCACCAGCAGCTGGCGGATAGAGTCCTTGGACCGCTTGACATTGCGGGCCACCTGGTCGCCGACCCGGGGAATCTGCTTCAGACGTTTTTCCAGGTCCTCTTTGAAATCCAGATAGGACTGCTTGGTACGCAGGGTGGTCAGATGCTTTGACAGACCGCCCACGTTCTCCGAAATGGACATCTTGTTGTCATTCAGGATGATCATCAGGTTGCTGCTTAAACGGGAGACATTGTTCAGGGCCTCATAGGCCATGCCCCCGGTCATGGAACCGTCGCCGATCACCGCGGCGATCACCTGCTTTTCCCCTTTCAGGTCCCTGGCCCGGGCCATGCCCAAGGCGGCGGAGATGGAGGTGGAACTGTGACCGGTATCAAAGGCGTCGCAGGGGCTCTCCTTATGCTTGGGGAAGCCGCTCATGCCGCCGAAGCTGCGCAGGGTGTCAAAGTCCGCCTTGCGCCCGGTCAGAAGCTTATGGGTATAAGACTGATGACCCACATCCCAGATGATCTTGTCATTTGGCAGATCCAGTGACAGGTGCAGGGCCATGGTCAGCTCTACCACGCCCAGATTGGAGGCCAGATGGCCGCCGTGGATACTCACCGAGTCAATGATCTTTTCCCTGATCTCCCGGGCCAGGGCGTCATAGTCTCCCTCATTAAGCTTTTTTATATCATTAGGCTGATTGATTCTGTCCAGTAAAGAGGACATTAGATCACCTTCTTTATCAATTCCTTTAGATCTCGCGGCTGATCAGCCAGCGGATATAGGCAAACAGGAAATCCTCCTGCACATCCTCTCCCGCTTTTAAGCCCGCGAGTATATCCAGGGCGCGGCCCGTGTAGGCACGCACATCCTCAGCCGACCTTTCCAGACCATAGAAGGTCACCCAGGTCGTCTTGGCATTTTTTTCATCACTGCCCACAGGTTTTCCAAGCTGCGCCTCAGTCCCGGTCACATCCAGGATATCATCCTGGATCTGGAAGGCCATGCCGATATCATGGGCAGCCTTCTCCACCTGCGCCAGGACATCCTCTCCGGCCCCGGCCAGACAGGCGCCGATCATCATGGCCGCCTCGATCATGGCCCCGGTCTTCAGTTCAAAAATAAAGTTAAGGGTCTCTTTGGGCACAGGCTTTCCTGTCAGCTCCACATCCACCACCTGGCCGCCGATCATACCGTAGACGCCGGGTTTACGGATCAGGATCTGAAGCGCCCGCATGATCCGGTAACGCGCCTCAGGATCCTCTGTCAGATCAAAGGCTCTGCAGGCCGTCTCATAGGCATAGCTTTGCAGGGCATCCCCTGCCAGAATGGCCATGGCCTCCCCGTACACCTTGTGGGAGGTCAGCCTGCCCCGCCTGTAATCGTCATTGTCCAGGGCGGGCAGATCATCATGGATCAGAGAATAGGTATGCATCATTTCAATGGCTGCCATGAACAGTTCCAGAGAGGCCTGATCCTGACCGCCGAAAAAGCGGAAGGTCTCGGCCATCAGAAGGGGCCTGAGCCGCTTACCGCCGGCCGCGACGCTGTAGCGCATGGCCGAAAAGATCGTTTTCTGAAGCCCCGACTCCTCGGGGAGCGCCTTCAGGACCACCGCGTCCGCGGCCCTGGTCCTTTCCTTCATTTCAGCTGAAAAATCACTCTTCATGATCGTCTCCGTGGATCTCAATGATCTTCTTTTCTACCTTGTCAATGGCGCTGCTGCAGTAGGCCACAAGCTTTGTGCCCTCCTGGTAAAGCCTGAAGGCCTCCTCCAGGGGCAGGTCCCTGTCCTCAAGGCGGGCCATCAGCGCGTCCAGTTCCTCAAAAGCTGTCTCCAGCGATTTTGCTTTTGCCATGTTATTTATCTCCTGTATGCCCGGCGGATACCACATCCGCCAGGATTTCGCCGTTGGTCACTGTCACCCGGATCCGGTCGCCGGCAGACACCTGACTGATATCAGAAATGCCGTGCCCCGCTTCGTCCGATACATAGGCGTAGCCCCGCTCCAGCTGCCGCATGGGGGACAGTCCCTCAAGGCGCTGAATCCGGACTTTAAGCGCACTTTTTTCCACTTCCGTCCGATGGGACATGAGCAGATACATACGCTCCTCCATATCCATCAGCTGCTGTCTTTTTTCCATGATCTGCCTGGAGGGATCCAGATGTCTCAAAGATGTTTTATATCTGTCCAGAGACCACCTGTAACGGCTGATGACCGCCGTCATAGAATCCCTCAGTCTCCGGCCGGCGTCATCAAGCCTTAGGAGGACCTGCCGGATATCCGGCACAGCCAGCTCCGCCGCCGCCGAAGGGGTCGGCGCCCGCATGTCCGCGACATAATCGATGATGGTGGTATCCGTTTCATGACCTACACCGGATACAATGGGGGTATGGCAGGCGTAGACCGTTCTTGCCAGGGCTTCGTCATTAAAAGCCCACAGATCTTCAATGGAACCGCCCCCGCGGCCCACCAGGATCACATCCACATCCGCCGCGTCCATGGCCCGCAGGGCTGCAGCCACAGAGGCCGCCGCGCCTTCTCCCTGGACAGCGGAGGGACAGAAAACGATCTGGATATAAGGATTCCGGCGCCGGGTAACATTCAGCATATCCTGAATGGCCGCCCCGGCAGGCGCGGAAATGATGCCCACCCGCCTTGGGAAAGCCGGCAGCGGCTTTTTATGGGCCTGATCAAAAAGGCCCTCCGCCGCAAGCTTCTTTTTCAGGGCCTCGTAGGCTTCATAGAGGGCGCCCGTGCCCTCTTTCCTGATCTCCGATGCGTAAAGCTGATACCTGCCGGCCTGCTCATAGACACTGATATTGCCGTAGACCACCACCGACATACCTTCCGTCATTTTAAAGTTCAGGCCCCGCCTGTTTCCGGCAAACATGACACAGGCAATGGAACTGCGCGTGTCCTTCAGTGTAAAAAAAATATGCCCGGACGAATGGTATTTACAGTTGGACACCTCTCCCCGGACATAAATATGATTCAGAGCCGGATCATCCAGAAACAGGCTCCTGATATACTGATTCATGCCGGAGACGGTGTAGACCTGTCTGTTCATGACAGTTTGGCCAGAACGCCGTTCACAAAGGAAGGCGCATGGTCGCCGCCGTAACGTTTGGCCAGCTCCACGGCTTCGTTGATGGCCACGCTCACCGGTACGTCATCATCATACTTCATTTCATAGACTGCCAGACGCATGATGGTCAGCTCCGCTTTGGCCATACGTTTCACAGACCAGCCTGTCGCATGCGCGTCGATGGCCGCGTCCAGCTCCGGCACCTTCTCCAGAATGCGCTCGGTCTTCTCTCTGATATAGGCGGCATCCTTCTCCGAAGGCGCCTCAAGCGCTTCCAGATAGAAGGTCTCCTGTTCTTTCATTTCTTCCTCGGAGTAAAAATCCCGGCGGAACAGAAGCCGGAAAATATGCTCCCGAAGTTCTCTTCTTGTCATAGCTGCCTCCAAAAAAAGCAAATGACCATAAGCCCTGCTAAGAGACGGTGGCCTTGGTCATTTGCTTTCAGTCTGAATTATTCGTTTTCAAGGTTCACATCCACGACGCGGACATTGACAGAGGTCACTGTCAGGCCGGTCATTGTCTCTATTTCACTCTTTACCTTATCCTGGATGGCCGCTGTCACCTCAGGAATACTGCAGCCATAATGCAGGATGACCGAGATCACAACTTCCACCTCATTGCCGGAAACATTGATGCTGACACCCTTGGAAAGCACCTTCATGCCCAGACGGCTGATGATCTCCCGCTGAATTTTACCGGAGCTTCCGGCCATACCTGCGACGCCTTCGACCTCCGTCGCCGCGATACCGGCGATGACGGCCACTACCTCATCCGCAATTTTCACTTCTCCGAGATCTCCATTCTCATATATTGTATAATTCGTACCGTTTTCATGTTCATTTGCCATGTCGCGTATTACCTCCGTGATCTCCGCGGACACCCGCGGATACTCACATTATTATATCAGACTGCAGGGCGTTTGAAAAGTCATTAATTCATCGATCCCACTTATCACACAGGCTGTTGATCTCATTGGTAAACTTTGTCAGATCCTTATTGGTCCCGCCCTCATTATGACGGATGACCTGCAGGAGCCTGCGGCCCGCGTTGACCAGACGCTCATAGACGCTGGAAGCCTTGCGCTCAGCCGCCTTCTTCGGTGCGACACGCACACCCTCAGGTGAAGCAAGGCAGGTATTGGTGATCAGGTCATAGGCCGCACCCGAATAGGGAGCGACGGTGTCCAGACCCAGCTCATCGCGGATCCTGGCCGCGAAGATATCCGTGACATCATCCTCACCGTGAACGATAAAGACACGGTCCGGCTTCTGCTGATCAAAGGCCCGGATCCAGCGCATCAGGCCCTCATTATCCGCATGACCGCTGATACCGGCCAGGGTCGTGATCTCCGCCTGGACATTGATGGTCTCGCCGAAAAGCTTGACCTCCGTGGCGCCCTCCACCAGATTCCTGCCCAGGGTACCCACAGACTGGTAACCGACGAAAAGAACCGTGCATTCCTGCCGCCAGGGATTATGCTTCAGATGATGACGGATACGACCGGCGTCACACATACCGGAGGCCGAAATAATGACCTTGGGCGTGGAAGAAGCATTGATAGCGATAGAATCATCACTGGTCACCGCTGTTTTCAGACCGTCAAAGGCGATGGGATTGATCCCCTGAGAGATCAGGGCCAGGGCCTCCTCATCATAACAGTCACTGATGTTTTCACGGAAGATCGTGGTGGCCTCCACGGCCAGCGGACTGTCCACATAGACTTCAAAGCCGTCATGACCGCTGATCAGACCCTGTTCCTTGATCTGCCGGATGAAATAAAGCATTTCCTGGGTCCGGCCCACGGCAAAGGAGGGAATGACCACATTGCCGCCCCGGTCAAAGGTCCGCTGGATAATGCCGGACAGCTCATGGATATAATCCGGCCGCTCACCGTGACTCCGGTCACCGTAGGTGGACTCCATGATGACATAATCCGCGTCATGGATATATTCCGGATCCTTGATGATGGGCTGATTCGTGTTGCCGATATCACCGGAGAAAACCAGCTTTTTAGTGACGCCGTCCTCCGTCAGCCAGACCTCGATACTGGCGGAACCCAGAAGATGACCGGCGTCGATAAAGCGAACCTTTACGCCTTCGCAGATATCGATCTCCTTATTGTAAACACAGGGGACAAAACGGGCCAGGATGCCCTCGGCGTCCTCCATGGTATAAACAGGCACGAAGGGAGGCTGACCTGCCCTTTTTCCTTTACGGTTGCGCCACTCCGCCTCAAATTCCTGGATATGGGCACTGTCACGCAGCATGATCTGACAAAGATCCATGGTGGCGTCTGTTGAATAGACAGAACCGGAAAAGCCTTCTTTGTAGAGAAGCGGCAGCATACCCGAATGATCGATATGGGCATGGGTCAGAAGGACAAAATCCAGGTCTGATGCCGGAACGGGGATCTCCTGATTTTCATAGAGATTTCTGCCCTGTTCCATACCGCAGTCCACGAGAAAACGCTTGCCGGCGGCTTCGAGATAATGTTTGCTGCCGGTCACTTCATGCGCGGCGCCGGAAAAGATGATTTTCATAAAAAAAAGCCCCCCTTTATGATATTATAGTATATCAAAAATAAGGGGGGCTTGCCATCACTTACTGAAAATTTATGATTTTTTAACGAATTGACGAATCATCTTCCGGATCCGACATGGCGTAGGTCTCGATCAGGTCCCAGACCTCATCGCGACCCTGCTTTGTCACGGCCGAATAAGGCACGATGGGCGTGCCTTCAGCCACACCGAGACCTTCCCGGATCAGCTTCAGCTGCTTCTGCACCTGACTGCGGTTGATCTTGTCGAGCTTTGTCGCGATGATGGCCGGATAGAAACCGTTTTCCATGATCCAGCTGTACATATGCTTATCGTTGGCAGAGGGAGCATGGCGGATATCCACCAGCAGAAAGACCATGCGGAGCCGGGGAGATGTCCTCAGATACCGCTCGATCATTTTGCCCCACCGGGCCTTGACCGCCGGGGAGGCATTGGCGTAGCCGTAGCCCGGCAGATCCACAATATAAACATCGTCATTGATCCGGTAGTAGTTAATGGTCTGCGTCTTTCCCGGCTGCTGTGATACACGCGCGTAGGACTTGCGGTTCATCAGACCATTGATCAGGGATGATTTGCCCACATTGGACTTGCCGGCGAAAGCCACCTCCGGAAGCGTATTCTCCGGAAGGGTACTGGTCACACCGACCACCGTCTCGAGATTAACCTGCCTGATAACCATTGATACTGCCTCCTTCCGGGTCAGCGAGCCGCTGACGGCATGTGCTCCAGGGCCACCGGCAGGATATCCTGCATGGTACTGGCATAGATAAAATGCATGCCGCCGGTGATCTCCTCACTCAGCTCCTCAATATCACTCTTGTTTTTCTCCGGAACGATCACCGTATCGATCCCTGCGATGCGGGCAGCGATCGTCTTCTCCCTGAGCCCGCCGATGGGCAGGACCCGGCCTCTTAAGGTGATCTCACCGGTCATAGCCACATCCGCCCTGACCGGGATATTCGTCACCGCCGACAGCATTGCCGTCGTCATGGTCACGCCTGCGGAGGGCCCGTCCTTGGGCACTGCCCCCTCCGGGATGTGGATATGGATATCATGGGACTCAAAATAGCCCTCTTCAATGCCGAACTGGTCACTGACAGAACGCAGGTAACTGATGCCCGCCATGGCGGACTCCTTCATGACATTACCCATCTGCCCGGTCAGCTCAAACTTGCCCTTGCCCGGCATGGTATTGACTTCTACGGAGAGGGTGTCCCCGCCCACACTGGTCCAGGCCAGACCGCGGACGACACCGATCTCATTCCGTTCATTGATCTTATTGTAATCAAATTTCTTCGGTCCCAGGAACTTCGGCAGCATCTTCGGAGACACACGCACAGATTTACGCTCGCCCTCCAGGATCAGCCTGGCGGTCTTGCGGCAGATCTCACCGATCCGGCGCTCCAGACTGCGCACGCCCGCCTCCCGGGTATAGCTCATGATGATCTCCATCAGGGCTTCGTCAGAAATCTGCAGCTGCCGCTTCTTCAGACCGGCCTCCTGCATCTGCTTGTCCACCAGATACTCCCTGGCGATATGAAGCTTCTCATTCTGGGTATAGGTATTGATCTCGATGACCTCCATACGGTCCAGAAGGGGTCTGGGAATGGTATGCAGACTGTTGGCTGTGCAGACAAAAAGCACCTCGGACAGATCCAGCGGCACCTCCAGGTAATTATCCCTGAAGTGGCTGTTCTGCTCACCGTCCAGGACCTCCAGCATGGCCGAGAAGGCGGCGTCGCCCCTGTAATCGGAGCCGATCTTGTCGATCTCGTCCAGCAGAATGACCGGATTGCGAACCCCTGCCTGAAGGATGGACGCGGCGATACGGCCGGGCATGGCGCCGATATAGGTCTTTCTGTGACCCCGGATCTCCGCCTCATCATGAAGACCGCCCAGACTGATACGCACATATTTCTTATTCAGCGCCCTGGCGATGGACCGGCCGATCGATGTCTTGCCGGTACCCGGAGGCCCGACCAGGCAGAGGATGGGGCCCTTGCCTGAAGCATTCATCAGCCTGACGGCCAGATAATCCAGAATACGCTCCTTGACCTTTTCAAGACCGTAGTGGTCCTCACGGAGGATCCGCTCCGCCTCATTCAGGTCCTGATTGTCCTCGCCCATGACCTCCCAGGGCATTTCCAGGATCGTTTCAATATAATTCCTGTAGACACTGCTCTCGGAAGTATTGCCCGCCATTGTCTGAAAACGGCGGATCTCCTTCTCCAGCTTCTCCTTCACCTCATCCGACGCCTTAAAGTCCTGCAGCTTCTCCAGGTATTCCTCCGCCTCGGTCTGGACGTCGTCGCCCAGCTCCTCACGGATCTCTTTCATCTGTTCACGAAGAATATATTCCCGCTGATTCTTATCCAGACGGACCCTGACCTTCTGCTGGATCTCCTGATTGATCTTCAGGACCTCCAGCTCCCGGCGCATGATCCGGCACAGACAGATGTAGCGGTCACGGAATTCCACCGCCTCCAGCAGCCGCTGCCGGTCCTGCCACTTCACGGGCAGGTTGGCACACAGCTGATTGGTCAGATTGACCACATTCACAGAAGGCAGCTCCAGGATCTTGTGGAGTTCCGGATTGAACTTGGTCCCGATCTTTTCAAAATCCTCAACGATGGATGCCAACGTACGCTGCATGGCCTCGGCTTCCGCCGCCGAAAAGGCAGGCACAGCTGCCGGAAGGATCATTCCCTCCGCCTTCAGGTGGGGAGAGGTCTGATAGATGTCCAGGATCCTGACACGGGCACGGCCCTCCACAGTCACACGGATCT
>CADAIF010000055.1 GCA_902787905.1 uncultured Lachnospiraceae bacterium | reverse complement strand
AAATACGCTTCAAAGGGCATGGATATCGTATGTTTCTGCCTTTCTTCCAAATTCAGCGGCTCCTTTAACGCGGCCCAGCTGGCCAGGGAACAGGTTCTGGAAACATTTTCCGATATCAGGATCGAAGTCATGGACTCCACCATGGCCACCCTCATGCAGGGCATGCTGGTCAAGGAAATGGTGCTTTTCAAGCGGGCCGGCGGCAGCTTTGAAAACATGATCCAGAGGGCAAAGGATATCATGGATTCCGCCAGGATCTTCTTTACGGTAGGCAGCCTGGATTATCTGGTCCACGGGGGCCGTGTCGGCAAGCTGGCCGGTGTTTCGGCCAAGGTCCTGAATTTAAAGCCCATGATCCTTATGACGGCCGGGGAGCTTTTCCCCATGGGCCTGGCCAGGGGCCGTGTCCAGTCCAAAAAGAAGGCCATCGAAAAATGCATCCAGCATATCAGGGAGAACGGCAATGATCCCGCTTTCTTCGATTACATGACCGGTTACGGTTACGATATCGAGGAAGGGCATCAAATGGAAAAGGATATCCGGGCCGCCTTTAAAAAGGAATGGCCGGATTTTGAACCCAACCTGGAGCTTGGTCAGATCGGGGCCACCATCGGCGTCCATACCGGACCCTATCCCATCGGTCTGGGTCTGATCGAAAAGGCTGTGCATTAAATCAGTATCTCTGCCAGGCGGTCGACGGCTTCCCTGAGCCTGTCGTCAGGCAGGGAGGCGTAGCATATAAGGAAGGTGTGGCTGCTGCTTTTGGTGGCGGCGTCCGCATAGTGAGAGAGGGCATTCATACGGATGCCCTTTTTCTGTGCCCGCATGCAGATCTCATCATCACTGAGCCGTGTGTCCACTTTCATCAGAAAATGGAGGCCGGCATCCTCGCCGCTGATGGTCATCCGCCCTTTGAGGGGACTCTCATTAAGGGCAGCCAGCAGCCGGTCCCGCAGCTCCCGGTAGTTTTTTCTGAGGCGGTTGATATGCTTGCCGAAATAGCCTCTTTGAATGAAGGCCGCCAGGGTGTACTGCTCGAAGGTGGAGACGGTGCAGGAATAAAAGCTGAGGCGCTCCCTGTAAAGCCCGGCCAGATGCGGCGGCAGGACCATGTAGCTGATCCTGACCGTGGAGGCCAGGGTCCGGGTGAAGGTATTGATGTAGATGACCTTTTCATGCCGGTCGATGGTCTGCAGGACAGGGATGGGCTGGCCGGAAAGGCGCAGCTCACTGTCATAATCGTCCTCGATGATATAGCGGCCGGGCTGCTCATCTGCCCAGGCCAGCAGGGCCATACGCCTGGCGATGGGCATGGTGATGCCGGTGGGAAACTGGTGAGAGGGAGAGGTATGGATGATATCCGCCTGCTTTTCCCGCAGCTGACTGACCCGGATGCCGGAGGCGTCCATTTCGACCGGGCAGCAGTTGATGCCCCAGCTTCGGAAGATCTTAGCCACCTTGCGGTAGCCGGGGTCCTCAAAGGCATAGCGGTGATCCGGCCCCAGAAGCTGGATCAGGAGGCCGTAAAGGTATTCGGTCCCGGCCCCGACGATGATCTGCTCCGGATCCACCTGAAGCCCGTGGTAATCCCGCAGGTGGCCGGCAATCGCCTCTCTCAGGGCCAGAATGCCCTCGGAGGGCGGATTGGTCATCAGGTCGATGCGGCTGTCACTTAAGATCTCCCGGCTCAGCCTTGTCCAGATGGAAAAAGGGAAGAATTCCGACCGGGTCTGATTGCCGGCGAAATCCGCGAAATATTCCGGGGCAGGCGCCGGGGCGGCTTTTGACTCAGGCCCGGCGGGGCGGGAAGTGTGCTCCGGCTGCCGGCCAAGGCCGATCTCAGACACAAAACAGCCCTTTCTGGGCAGGGTATAGATATAGCCTTCGGCAGCCAGCTGGGCATAGGCGTTTTCCACGGTAATGGTACTGACACCCAGATTGGCCGCAATATTTCTTTTGGAAGGCAGTTTTTCCCCGGCCTTCAGGACCCCGTTCATAATATCCCTGCGGATGCTGCGGTAAAGCTGCTCCATCAGGGTCTCTTTACCGCCATCCTCTAAAGCGTAGGTCAGCATATGCAGCTCCTTTGCTTACTCATTCAGCCTGTTTCATCCGCTCAAAGTATTCGTCCAGACAGACCTTGTGGGCCACCGTGACGATCATTTTCCTCAGCATGATCTTTTCCTCGGCATGTCCGGTGTTGACCTCGGACAGCTGGGGCTCCAGACCGAAAACATGCCTGAGGGCCGTCTCAAATTCCTCACAGAAATAATCATAGGCCTTCTGCGGGTCATAGGAGGCCTTCTGCAGATCCAGCATCATACGGATATTGTCCAGGGACAGGACGCTTTTGGCCACAGCGATAAAGAAGAGGGCGGCGATCTGCTCCCGGTCATACTGCTTGTGGACCGGATTTCTGACCAGCTTCTTCTTGACATAGTTGCTGACCATCGATGCGGTGATGGACATGTCCTTCAAAGGCGCCAGGTAGTCGCCGATGTATTTGGAAGTCTGTTCCAGGTACAGACCTACATTGGGGATCTCCTGGTAGCGGGGCAGGCGGAAGGTCTCGATCACCCGGTTCATTTCCTGTTTATATTCATTATTCATATCATATAACCTCCGCATGGATTCTTTAAGTTCAGTATAATGTATCGCGCATGACAAAGTCAATTGAATCTTTTGACAAGTTTTTAAAAAACTCTTGACAGGGTGCTTAAGTAGAGATATTATAACCTCAGAATAAGTTATTTAAAAACCGATGAGGAGGTATATATATGATGAGAGGAGAAGCAGTGATGCAGCCTGTCAGAACTGCAGAGTTTAAGACACCGGCCGTCAGGGAACCGGGCAGCGCCCTGACCCACCTGATCGGGTGCCTGGCCGCGGTGGCGGCAACGCCCGTCCTGCTGGTCCACGCCTCCGTGTCCGGCGCGGATATGACCAGCATGATCGGCCTGAGCGTATTTATGATGAGTATGATCCTTTTATACGGCGCCAGCACCACCTATCACACCGTGGATGCCACACCGCGCATCAACAGGATCCTTAAAAAGATGGACCATATGATGATCTTTGTTCTGATCGCGGGTTCCTATACCCCGGTCTGCCTGACGGCCCTTCGGGGACCGGTGGGCACAAGACTCCTGATCATGGTCTGGGGTCTGGCCGCGGCAGGCATGATCTTTAAGATGGCCTGGGTAAACTGCCCCAAGTGGGTATCCTCCGTCATCTATATCGGTATGGGCTGGGTCTGCCTGACGGCCATGCCGCAGCTTCTGGCGGCCATCACGAGCGCAGCCTTCGGCTGGCTTCTGGCCGGCGGCCTGATCTATACCGTCGGCGGCGTCATCTATGCCATGAAGTTTCCGGTCTTTCATGACCGTTATCCCAATTTCGGCTGTCATGAGCTCTTCCATCTTTTTGTGATGGGTGGAAGCCTGTGTCACTTCATCGTGATGTACAGCTGCCTTTCCTACTGATGCGGATCATCCCCTGTCCCACAGGTCTCACAAGCTTCTGCACACGGACCATCATGCCTGGCAGATGCCTTCGGAGGCTGACAGGCTGAGAGGAAAAAGGTAAATAAAGAATCGCTTTGACAGCGTCTTTTGCAGACAAATGTAAAGGACGCTGTTTTTTTGTTCTTTTCATGCTATAATAGACGGTAATAGCTAAAAGTGAAACATAATAGACATTACTAAGAGGAGTTGGCTTATGAAAAGGATTCTGGCATTAGTTCTTGCTGCCCAGCTGCTTGCGGGCATCACGGCTTCCCCCGTCCGGGCGGAGGTCATTACGGCGCAGGAGGCTTCCCCGGTGACCCTTCAGGAAACAGAAGCGGTCTCAGAAACAGAAACGGAAGCAGTTTCGGAGACAGAGTCTGTTTCAGAGACAGAAACAGTTTCAGAAACGGAGACTGAGACGGTTTCTGAAACCGAGGCGGCGTCAGAGACAGAGACCGAAACGCGCTTTGAGACAGAAGCGGTTTCGGAAACGGAAACTGAGGCGGAGGCTGACACGGATCAGATCCTTACCGGCACACCGGAGACCATCCTCTGTCCTGTGGAGGACGACTGGCAGGATAATGAGGCCATGTTTGAGGGTTATGTGGACCAGGCCTTCTACGGAGAGGATGAAGAAGTCCTTCTGATGGCCTCTGCCGGTCAGCGGGCCTATCAGAAGCTCAATACCGTGGAGAGAAAGATCGTGGATGCCTTAAGCCCCCAGATTGTCAAAGCGGCGGCCGGTACGGTGACCAGCACGGCCTTCCCGGTCACCTTAAATCAGCTGGGCCTGTCAGGTCTTTATATGACAGCATCGGACCTGGGCGTCAGCGATATCGTGAAGAACGGGTCTATCACGGATGAGGCCATGGATGCGGCCGTTGATAAGTATCTGAATTTCAGCATGCTGAACATCAATGTGGTCCTGACCAATCTTTACCCCTATGAGCTTTACTGGTTTGATAAGACGGTCGGTGTGTCTGTTTCCTACGGCAGCATGAGTGCCAGCCAGAATATCTCCGGCCATCAGGGAGAATGGGTGCTTTTTTTCAAGACCGATATGAAATTCTCCTTTACCGTGGCAGGGGCCTATTCGGCGGGAGCCTACACACTCAATAGCAGTGTGGGCCAGACCGTGTCGCGGGCCGCGGCCAATGCCAGGGCCGTGGTATCAGACTGTGCCTATATGACGGATTACAGGAAGCTGGTGGCTTATAAAAACAGGATCTGCGCCATGACCGACTATAATCATCCGGCCGCGGATAATGACGAGGCCTACGGCAATCCCTGGCAGCTGATCTGGGTCTTTGACGGGGACGCTTCCACCAAGGTCGTCTGTGAGGGTTACAGCAAGGCCTTCAAATATCTCTGTGATATGACAGATTTCGACAGCAGCCTGATCAGCTGCGCGACCGTAAGCGGCACCCTGACCTCACCTGCCAGCTCCGGCGGTCATATGTGGAATATCGTCCATATGAATAATGACCGGAATTATCTGGTGGACGTCACCAACTGCGACGATGATTCCGTGGGTGCCCCCGACCTCCTTTTCATGAAGGGAAACGCGAGCGGTTCCGTATCGGGCGGCTACAGCTTCTACTGTAATGGGACGACCATCTCCTATACCTATAATACGAATACGAAGAATGTTTATTATGCGGATGACCTGACCCTGGCCACGCAGAATTACAGTGAGATGTATATCAGCTCAAACCCGTCAAATGCATCGCTTATGGACGGGGATACCGCGACCTTCCGCGTTTCGGCCGTGGGCAGCGTCTCATCCTGGCAGTGGCAGTATCAGACCTCTTCATCCGCATCCTGGCAGAACCTGTCAGCGACCGGCAGCCAGTCATCGGCAGTAAGCCTGACCGCCACCCTGAATAATCCCAATATGAACGGCTGGCGCTTCCGCTGCCTGGTCACCTTCTCAGACGGCAGTAAGCTGACCTCCGGGACAGCGCTTTTGTCGGTCAGAGTCAGGCCTGCCATTACATCACAGCCGTCCGGCCTGATGGTGAAGGCCGGTGCCAATGCCTCTTTTGCCGTCAAAACCACAGGCACCGTTTCCTCATACCAGTGGCAGTATAAGGCGCCCAATGCCGCAAACTGGGCGGACAGCGGCGCCACGGGATGTAAAACGGCCAGACTGACCGTGCCGGCGACTGCAGGCAGAAATAAGTACAGCTACAGGTGTGTCGTCACCTTCTCAGACGGGACAAGGCTGACCAGTAATCCGGCCCTTCTGACCGTCATGTCTGTCAGTTCCCAGCCCGCCTCTGTGACGGCAGCGGCAGGCAAAACAGTGACCTTTAAGGTGGGCACTACGGGCAATGTGAAATCTTATCAGTGGCAGTGCAGGACGGCCGGCGGAACCGGATGGAACGCCAGCCCGGCGGAGGGCAATAAAACGGCGGCTTTAAAGATCCCGGTCACCACGGGCAGAAACGGCTGCAGCTACCGCTGCGTCATCACCTTTACCGACGGCACAAAGCTCTACAGTAAGGCTGCCACCCTGAAGGTGCTGGCCATCACAAGCCAGCCCAAGGCCGTGACATCGGTCACAGGCAAAGACGCAGTCTTTAAGGTGGCCGTCATGGGCACCGTGAAGTCTTACCAGTGGCAGTATAAGACGCCCACGGCCACAGCCTGGGCAGCCAGCGGCTCTCCCGGCAATAAGACGGCGACCTTAAAGATTCCGGTCACCACGGGCAGAAACGGCTATAAGTACCGCTGTGTGGTTACCTTCAATAATGGCACAAAGCTCTACAGTAACGGGGCGGCCCTGCACGTGCTGGCCATCACATCCCAGCCTTCGGCTGTGACGAAGACGGCGGGACAGAACGCGGTCTTCAAGGTGGCCGCTATGGGGACGGTCAAATCCTACCAGTGGCAGTACAAGATCCCCGCAGGAACCAGATGGTATGCCAGCGAGGCCACAGGAAATAAGACGGCTAAGCTGACGATTCCGGCAACGAAGAGCAGAAACGGCTATAAGTACCGCTGCGTGATCACCTTTAATAATGGCACAAAGCTCTACAGTAACGGGGCGGCCCTGCATGTGCTGGCCATCACATCTCAGCCCTCGGCTGTGACAGCGGCCGTGGGCAGGGACGCAGTCTTTAAGGTGGCCGTCATGGGCACCGTGAAATCTTATCAGTGGCAGTATAAGACGCCCTCGGCCACAGCCTGGGCGGCCAGCGGATCTCCGGGAAATAAGACAGCCAGACTGACGATCCCGGCCACCGCAGGCAGACACGGCTATAAATATCGCTGCGTGATCACCTTTAAGAACGGGACAAAGCTCTACAGCAACGGGGCAGCCTTAAATGTGACCGGTATTACACAGCAGCCGGTTTCTGTGACACGTCTGGCAGGGAAGACGGCCGTCTTCAAGGTAAGTGCCGCAGGAAATGTCCGCGCCTACCAGTGGCAGTGCAGGACAGCCGGCGGAACCGGCTGGAACGCCAGTCCGGCGGAGGGCAGCAGGACGGCGTCCTTAAAGATCCCGGCCACCGCAGGCAGAAACGGCTACAGCTATCGCTGCGTGATCACCTATAAGGACGGAAAGAAGCTCTACAGCAAGGCGGCCGTCCTGACCGTAAATGCCATCACATCTCAGCCTTCAGCCGTGACAGCGGCCGTGGGCAGGGAAGCCGTCTTCAAAGTCGCTGCTGTGGGAAATATCCAATCCTACCAGTGGCAGTATAAGTCATCCGCAGCCGCAAAATGGGAAGACAGCGGCTCTCCCGGCTGTAAGACGACGGCCCTTAAGATCCCGGTGACGAAGGGCAGAAACGGCTACAGGTACCGCTGCGTGGTTACCTTCAGGAATGGCACAAAGCTCTACAGTAAGGCAGCGGCCCTGACCGTGAAAAAATAAAAAAGGACCCGGCAGGTCCTTAAAAGAGAAGATGCCCCCAAAGTTTTCACTGACTTTGAGGGCATTCTTTTTATACTTTTCCGCCGATGAAAAGGTCCGTCAGGGCCTGCATCTGAGGTGAGATCCATTTGTCCCTGTGGATCAGCAGCTGGGCGTAAAGCTCAACGTTAAAATCCGCCACATCCAGGCGGACCAGCTTTCCGGTCTCCACATATTTGCGGGTGGCAAAATCCGGAAGGAAGGAGATGCTGTCATCCTCCGTTAAAAGCTGGCAGATCAGGCTGGGGCTGCCCACCTCAAAAACAGGAGAGATGTGCACATTCAGCCGGGCCAGCTGTTCATCCATAAGCCTGCGGTAGCTCATGCCGTGCTCCGTCAGGATGAAGGGGAAGGAGAGCAGGTCCTGCAGGGCCAGGGACCGGTGGGCCAGGGGGTGGGATGCGGAGGCCACAAAGTGAGCCGCTTCGGCTTTCTCAAAAAGAAGGCGGTAGCTCAGGTCGTAGATCCGGCTGTCTAAGGTGTAGACAAAGTCCACCTCATTCCGGTCGATCATGCGGAACATGCTCTGGGTACCGGCGTTGATCACCTGCATGGTGATGCCGGGATGGGTTTTATGCAGCTGCAGAAAAAGACTGCCGGCGATGACCGGGCTTAAGGAGTCCGCCACGGCCAGGCGGATATGACCGGTCAGCTCCCTGGGGGGACTGGCCGTTTCCTGCATTTGCTTGTAGATCCCTTCGATCCTCCGGGCCAGGGCCAGGATTTTGGTGCCGCGGTCCGTAAGGGCGATGGTGTGGCCGACCCGCTCGAAAAGCGGGATGCCAAGCTCGTTTTCCAGCTGTTTGATCTGGAAAGAAACGGTGGACTGGGAGTAGCCCAGTTTTTCAGCGGCCCGGGTAAAGCTGCCCAGCTCCGCCGTACAGATAAAGGTGGAAAGATGTTTGATATCCATTGCCTGCCTCCGGTTGATCAGTCTTTTTCTTAATGTTACCCCCTTTTGGGAGCAATTACAAGATAAGCCCACTTGCGTCAGGCAAAAAACTGACCGGAGAAAAGGCGGTAGATCAGGCTTTCCAGCCGGCCTTCATCAGCCCGGCAGCCGCTCAGGACATAGTTTTTGGCAATGGTACTGAGCCCGCTGGAGATAAAGTCTACCAGGTAGGCCCGCTCCTCATCATCGATATCCCGGACAAAGTGGTCACAGCTCATGAAACAGTTATACTGCATATCGTAAAGGCAGTGGATCATATCATTGCGGACCAGCAGCTCCATGACATGACGGTGGGCGATGATATACCTGGAGTAATTCCTGCAGAAACTGCGCAGGCTTTCCTTTTTGCAGCTTTCCTCCGACTGCCCGGGCATATAGCGGCAGTTGTTGGTCAGTTCATAGATCATGACGTTTTCCTTACTGCCGAAAAGGGTGTAGAAGGTCTGGCGGGAAACCTCCGCTTCCTTGCAGATCCGGCTGATGCTGACGTCCGCGTAGGCAGAGTCCTCAAGGAGACGGAGCAGGGCCTCGGCGATGAGCTGCTGGGAAGCGATGGCGGTTTTATTACTGCCTCTGTACATAGACAGATCCTCCTTAAAACGAAGTTTGAAAAACAGCCTTGACAACTGTCAAGGTTTATACTATAATCTTGCCAAAAACATGGACAATTGTCAAGGATAACTTTCAACTTGGACAGTTGTCAGGAATTAAAGGAGGAAGCAGATATGGTCGTCATTCCCGTTTACAACATGGTCGTCTTGCCGAAATCTGTTTTTTATATTCAGCTGACTCAGTTTATCAAGGGGACGGGTCAGCAGCCTGTGGAAGGCGAAAAGGTGATCATGCTCTTTGCAAAGGAGGATCAGGCCCGGAAGGAGCTGACCTCTGACAGCTTTATGCCGCTGGCTGTC